>PMOF01000264.1:0-2519 GCA_003162495.1 Acidobacteriaceae bacterium | reverse complement strand
GAAGCGAACGCCACGTCGAATACTCCAGGCTTTGCTGTCGGCGATGGCAAGCCCACGCCTGTTGATGGTTCCGCCCAGTGCACGCTCAACGGCCTCAACGGCAACGTCGTCTTTCATGCCATTGAGGTAAAGATAGGTGCGACCACCGCCCTAGCTCAAGGCGCAGTAGTCGGCTCTCCCAAGGTTACCGAACTGGATTTCTCCGTTACCGGCGGCCGCGTACAAGACATGCTGCGCCCCTTTCTGCACGATCCGGTCCCTGTCACCGGGTCCGCGTGGCTCCATGGTCATGCCCACCTCGACCCAGAAGAAAAAGGATTGCACTTCCTTCAGCGTCTTCTGGTCGATGGAGTCTTCGACGTTCCTGCAGAACGGCTCACCGACCGCAGCGAGGAGAAAACGCTCTCGGCCTTCAGTCAACGCGCTCAAACCGACAAGCACGCGAAATCCGATCCCATCCCAGTCAACCCAATCTCACCGGACCAGCCTTCCAGTTCAGCCACCGATGTTCTCTACTCCGTCAAAGGCCCGGCCAGTATACGCGATGGCGTGGTATCCACACAGCGGCTCACCTTTCAAATTCCCGGAGCGGAGGCGGATCTCAGCGGTACCTTCAACCTCCATGACTGTACCGTTCACATGGCCGGCAACCTGCGCATGCAATCCGACATTTCCCACGTCGATACCGGCTTCAAGTCCATTCTCTTGAAGCCGTTCGTCCCCTTCTTCAAGAAAAAGCATGCCGGCGCCGTAATTCCCATTGCCATCACCGGCAGTCCCGGTCAATACAAGGTCACTCAAAATATCGTTCACTAAGAGCCAATTGTTTTGCGTCGCTCCAAAGCCTGGTCGCCCGTGCTTGCGCGCACTTCCCTGAACTGCGTATCTTTGTGAAGCAGCTTGAGCTATCTCCGGACAGACATTCATGGACGTTCTAAAACGGCTTTTCGAGCGGCATTTCCACGTGCCCGCCGAACACGCGCAGTCGCTTCAAGGCCAACTCGGCGGCTCGGGGCGTGCCATTGTCCGGCTCACCGGCGGAACCTTCAGCGCCATCGGCATTCTCTATCCGGTTCGCGAAGAGAATGTGGCCTTCCTTGAGTTCTCAAGGCATTTTCGCCGCCACGGATTGCCGGTGCCGGAAATTTATGCGGAGGATTTGAGTGCCGGAGCCTACCTTCAGGAAGACCTGGGCGACACGACCCTCTTCGAATTTCTCAGCGCCAATCGCGCCGGCGAGGTCATTGCTCCCCCGGTCATTGAAGCTTATCGAAAAGTGGTGGCCATGTTGCCGCGCTTTCAGGTCGAGGCCGGCCGCGATTTGAATTACAAAGTCTGCTATCCGCGCGCCAGTTTCGATCGCCAGTCCATCGCCTGGGATCTGAATTATTTCAAGTATTATTTCCTCCGACTCGCCGGCGTACCGTTCAATGAACAGGCGCTGGAGCAGGATTTCAGCCGCTTGACGAAGTTTCTGCTGGGCGCCAGCCACGACTATTTTCTCTATCGCGATTTCCAATCTCGCAATGTGATGCTGCGCGACGGGCAGCCGTTTTTTCTTGACTACCAGGGCGGCCGCAAAGGCGCGCTGCAATACGACATCGCATCTCTTCTCTACGATGGCAAGGCCGATCTGCCACCGGCGTTGCGCCAGCAATTGCTTGACTACTATCTCGACTGCCTTGCCGGTTTCATCAAAGTTGAGCGCGAAGCGTTCATGGAGCACTATTACGCCTACGTGTACGTCCGCATCCTGCAGGCCCTGGGAGCTTATGGTTTCCGGGGCTTTTATGAGCGCAAGGCGCACTTTTTGCAGAGCGTGCCGTATGCGCTGAAGAACCTGCGCTGGCTCGCTGATCACGTCAAGCTGCCCATCGCCCTGCCGGCGCTGATGGACGCCCTGCAATCGATGTCGGCATCCGAGAAACTGCAAGGCCTGGCTCCTTCCGCAGAGAGTTTAACGGTGCGGATTTTCAGTTTCTCCTTCCATCGTCAAATGCCCGCTGATGAGTCCGGGAACGGGGGCGGATTTGTCTTCGATGCCCGCAGTCTTCCCAATCCGGGGCGTGAAGAACAGTTCCGGATTTTGACCGGAAAGGACGCGGGGGTTATCGACTATCTCAATCAGCAGGCAGGCGTGCACCAGTTTCTTTCCGCGGCCTTGTCGCTAGTGGACTCGAGCGTGAGCAGCTATCAACGCCGCGGGTTTAAAAACCTCATGGTCTCGTTCGGATGTACCGGCGGACAGCATCGCTCCGTGTATCTTGCGGAGCAGTTGGCGAAGCATTTGCGGAGCAGCCATGGGGTGGACGTGGTGGTTCGGCACATAGAACTGGAGAAGATGGGCAAATGAAGGCCATGGTTCTGGCCGCCGGACTGGGCACGCGGCTGCGCCCGCTCACCAACGACCGACCCAAGGCGCTGGTAACTCTGGGCGGCCGCACGCTGTTAGAGATTGCCCTCTCTCGCTTGCGCACCTTTGGCGTGCACGAGGTGATTGTCAACGCCCATCATCAGGC
>PMOF01000085.1:2612-20569 GCA_003162495.1 Acidobacteriaceae bacterium | reverse complement strand
GTACTGGCGGTCATCATTCTTTTCCAGGGCCAACTCCCGCAGCAGGGGAGCGTGATGACGAACATTCAGGCGCTGGTGATCCTGTGCCGGCTGGCGATCCAGGTCAACCTGGTGCTGTTTTTCTTCAACCTGCTGCCCATTCCGCCTCTCGACGGCAGCCGGATCCTGCGCAATTTGCTTCCGTACAACGCCGTCCAGCGCTACGACCGGATTCCGATCTGGGCAAGCTACCTGCTCATGATCTTTCTCGGCCCCATGATCCTGCGCCTGCTGCTCGGTCCTTCACTGGCGNNCATCTGAACCTCAGGGGCTAAAGCCCTACACATTCATCCGGGTTTATGTACTGGCTGAAGCCCGTACTCTTCATCCAACGAGATTTTTTCAACAAGCTCCTAGAGACCCACTGCGCAGGCGGGGATAAAAGCCAAGGCGCGTTCAATGGACGCGGCATGACCCGATAGAATCAATCGAGACAGTCTTTTCCGGAATCGACAGCAAACATGCCTGAAGCTTTATCTTCATCGCCCCGGCCCCGCGTGCTGAGCGGCATGCGCCCCACGGGCAAGCTGCACCTGGGAAACTACATGGGCGCCCTGGCCAACTGGGTCAAGCTGCAAAACGATGGTCAGTACGAGTGCTATTTTTTCATCGCCGACTGGCACGCGCTGACGACCGACTATGCGGATACGTCGCAAGTTGCGCCCAACACCATGGAGGTCATGCTGGACTACCTGGCTGCCGGGCTCGACCCGGAGCGCAGCGTGCTCTTCTTGCAGAGCTGGGTGCCGCAGCACTCCGAGCTGTTTCTGGCGTTGTCAATGATCACGTCGCTGAGCTGGCTTGAACGCGTGCCCAGCTACAAAGAGCAGCAAGAAAACCTGGTGGGCAGAGACTTGACCACCTACGGGTTTTTGGGCTATCCGCTTCTTCAGGCAGCAGACATTCTCATCTACCAGCCGCAATTTGTTCCTGTGGGTCAGGATCAAGCGGCGCACGTTGAACTCACGCGGGAAGTGGCGCGAAGATTCAATCATTTCTACAAACTCGACGGGGCCGAAGTTCTCCCCGAGCCCAAGGTGCTGCTGACTCCATCTCCCAAACTGCCCGGCACCGACGGCCGCAAAATGTCGAAGAGCTACGGCAACACCATCCTGCTGGCCGATCCCGAACCGGTGGTGCGCCAGAAACTCAAGACGATGGTCACGGACCCGGCACGCATCCGGCGCAACGACCCAGGCGATCCCGACAAATGCCCGGTGGGGGATCTGCACAAGGTCTTCTCCAGTGCAGATACGCTTGCCAAAGTCTATGAAGGCTGCCGGACGGCCGGCATTGGCTGCATCGAGTGCAAGGGGTGGGCCGCCGATGCGCTGGTGCAGATTCTCGAACCGATCCAGGCGCGTCGCGCCAGCTTTTCTGAGGCGCAGGCGAGGGATATTCTCGAAGAGGGTTCAGACCGCGCTTGCGCTCGCGCCGAAGAAACCATGCAACAGGTTCGCGCCGCGATGCGGATGACCGCAGCAGGCGAACGTGGCAATTAACCGGACCAGACAGGTGAACCACATTCACTGTGTCCCGAAGCCGCTGGAGGCCGATCGGCTTTCTTTCATTCCCCGGTCCACGCCGAGCCATTTTGGTTGGCGGGGCGAATCGACAGCCCTGCGTCCCTGGGCTGGCAACAAAATAGCCTTCCCGCGCACTCCCCATTTCGTTCGGCGGTTTGACACTTTGGTAGCGGTTGGAAGGCTTGCGTTCCGGCACCTGTTCCATGTCAACTGGAGAGGAGGATTCTCCCGCGCCCTAGATGCGGACAGAGCCTCAGAGCAAACACAGATGACCAGCCTGACATTTTCGTTGTTGCGAAGAGCCCTCATCACCGCATGGAGGGAGATTCGCTCGAAATTTGGCAGCACCCCTCAGCCTCCGAGTTTCCTGCCCGCTGAAGTGGACGGCTACCGGCAAAGGCTCGAAGAGATTCTGAAATTCGACCCATCCACATCATGGACCGCCCCGTTAGTCAATCCGGATGCCAGCCATGCTGCCGCGGCGGATATGGCTAAGCACGATGCCGCCCGCGGCGCCGAGACGAAAACAGAGCACACGCTTCCCGCCAAGGGTGTGGTTGTCAGCAAACCCTCGCTGGTAGCTGTTGCGAAGGTCGAGGCAGCTCCGGGAGCCGCTGCTCGGCCCAAGCGCAAGACCGCAAAGAAGCCGGCCGTCAAGAAAACGTCAGAGCAAGCGGCCGCCATTGGTCCGCTTGCCAAGCCTTTGATCGTCCTGCAGGCATCCGCGCCTGTGCGCAAAGGCGCAAAGAAGACGGTTCTCGTGAAGGCATCCGAGCCATCCGCCGCCGCGGAGCTTCTGGTTGAACCTCGGATCGTCCAGCAGGCATCCACCCCGGTGCGCAAAGTCGCAGAGGAGCTGGTGCTCCAGGAAGCATCCGAGCCGTCCGCCGCCAAAAAGCCGCTCGCTGAGGCTTGGATCGTCCAGCCGGCATCCGCCCCGGTTTACCATTACGCCCCGGAACAGCAACAAGCGCAGAGGCTCGACCCGACCTCGGGCGCCAAATCGATCTTGCAACAAAAGCAGGCGGATGACAAGGCCGAGGAATCTCCCTTTTCTATCTCCGTCGGCCAGGTGTATGACGGACCGCTCGACTTGCTGCTGGACCTGATTCGCCGGCAGGATATCGACATCTACGATATCCCCATCGCCAAAATCACGGCGGAGTTCCTGGCTTATGTGAATCAGCTGAAGGCCAGCGATGTGGATGTGGCCGGGGAGTTCATCTACACAGCTTCCTTGCTGATCCACATCAAGTCGAAGATGCTGCTGCCGCGGGCGCCTGCCGGACCCGATGATGCGGCCGACGATCCTCGCCGCGAGCTGGTGGAGCGACTGCTGGAGCACGAGCGATTTAAAAACGCTGCCCAGATGCTGCAGCAGAAACAAATGCTCGAGGCCGCCACGTGGTCCAATCCCGGAGCCCGCGAGTTTCAGGACGATGTGGCCGCGGAGCCGGAGATCGCCGCGGACACCGACGACCTGGTGCGCATCTTCCGCGACATCCTGGAGCGGGCACGGACGCGCCCGGTGATCGACGTGGAAGAAGACACCGCCACTGTCGGGCAGATGATCCAGTTCCTGGTGCGGCGCCTGACCATGGAAGACAAGCCCATTGCGCTGCGCCGCCTGCTGAGCCACACGCGCTCAGAGAAAGCGCTGATCGCCATCTTTCTGGCGTTGCTGGAACTGGTCCGTCTGCAGGCCGTGCTTCTGCGCCAGGATCGCGCGTTCTCCGAGATTTTCATCAAGAAGCAAGCGGGGTTCGAGGCGATTATGAACCAGGGGCTGGCTAATGCGCGCGACGACTGGCGCTAGGCGTTCTGGATCGGGAACTACGTTATAACTTATGTTATACTGGAGACCTTTGAGGAGGTTTCCCCATGCCTACGACCACCAAAATCATCGCCATCGGCAACTCAGCGGGCATTATTCTGCCCAAAGAGACACTGGCCCGCCTCAACGTCGCGAAGGGCGACACGATCTGCCTATCTGAAACCCCATACGGCGCGCACCTGACCCCTTACGACAACGAATTCGAGCGCAAGTTGGAAGCCACTGAGCGCGTGATGCGGAAGTATCGCGATGCGTTGCTGAAGCTGGCGGAGTGATGGAACAACCGCTTTGGATGGTAGCCGTCGATGCAGTGATTGCGCACGATCTTTCGATTGCGGCGCATGGCGGATCGATGGGGGTCCGAGACACTGGATTGCTGGAGTCCGCCCTGGCGCGCGCTAAAAACATCTGGGCGTACGCTGAATCCGCGCCATCGCTCCCCGTTCTAGCCGCGGCTTACGCCTTCGGCATCTCTCAAAATCATCCATTTATTGACGGCAACAAGCGCACGGCCCTACTGGTCTCGTTTGCCTTTCTCGATGCCAACGGTTTGGAAGTCACTGCGAGCCAGGAAGACGCGTACCTCACCATTCTTGGCCTCGCTGCCGGCGAGATTACTGAGGCCGAATTAGCTCTCTGGTTTGCCGAACACACTGCTGCGCGCTGAGAGAGCCTTTGTCACAGGCCAAACGGTTGTTGAAGCTCAGGATGCGTTGAGCAGCTGCCGATGCTGCGTTTTCGGCGCAGGGCGATGCTGGGCGCAGTTTTTCCAGATCGCCACTGGCTTTGCGCTTTGATTCGCACGCATGCGGCTCCCGCTTCCGGTACCATAATTGAGGTACCTATTGCAGAATGAGCCTGAAAGCCAAGCTGGAAGCTGTCATCTACGCCGCGGAGGAGCCGGTTACCCTGGCCCAGCTCGCCGCCCTCTTTGCCGACGAGGCCCTGGCCTGGAAAGCGGAACAAGCCGCCGATGCCGGCGCCCTTGACTCCGCAGCCCAATCGAGCGGCGCTCAAGCCAACCAGGAACAAGCAGCGGACACCTTGCCGCTGCTGCCTCACGAGTTCGATTACCTCGGCTTGCATCCCACACTGGCAGGCTCGGCGGCAGGTGAGCCGCCCTATGAGGCGGCCGGTCCGGCGAGGGAGACCGTCGGCGTTTCTGACGTTGTTTCATATGCCGACCGCAGCTCGGAAACGAATCCGGACTCCGTCCCGGAAGCGAGCGCCGAAGCGAGTCCCGACAGCACCGAAGCCGCTCCCGATCCTGATCTTGAAGCCAAGCGCATGGCCCGGCTGCGCGACCGTGAAGTTCGCGGCATTCTGCGCACGCTGATCGACGAACTGATTGCCACCTATGCTGCCGATGGCCGCGGGATTGAGATTCGCGAGATTGCCGGCGGATACCGCATGGCCACCAAACCGGAGTGCCACGACGCGGTGCGGCTTTTCGTCAGGAGCCTCAAGCCGGCGCTCAAGCTTTCCCTGCCGGCTCTTGAAACGCTGGCTGTGATCGCCTACAAGCAGCCGGTGACGGCGCCTGAAGTGAACGAGATTCGCGGCGTCGATTCGTCCGGTGTCTTTGGTTCGCTGCTGGCGCGCAAGCTGATCGCCACGGCCGGGCGCAAGCAGGTGATTGGCCGGCCCATCCTCTACAAAACCACGCGCGAGTTCCTGCTCCGCTTCGGCCTCAAAGACGTGGCCGAGTTGCCCTCTATGGAGGAGTTCGAAAAGATGGCCGCCATGGAACTGGACGAACCGGAATCCGCATCCGATTCCAGTGAAGAGCTTGAGTTCGGGAACCCCTCCTATACAGACATGAACCTGAATCTGGAACTGGATGAAACTGGCGAGGACTCGACCGGCGAGTCCTTCGACGCCGCGCCTGCAACCCCGAACACTAAACAGACCGCCGAGACGGCGGCCCGTAACACAACGCCAACCCCAGCAAAGGCCGCCGCGCCTGCTGCGCCCCCCGCCCCAGAACAGGCAGAAATTGAGACGTTCTCCCATGACAACGAAGAAATCCACCACCAAGAAGCCTCCCGCGCCGAAGAAGACCAGAAAGACCGCTAAACCGAAGGCTGACTCAGCCGAACTGAAACCAGAAGCCACTCCTGAAATCCAAGACCCCATCGGCGACGAAACTGACGGCGAAGGGAAGACCGCGCTTGAATCGCAGGCGGGCACTGAAGCAGAATCGGAAATCGAAGCCGCCTCTGACGCGCAGACTGAGGTCGATGCCGAAGTAAAAGCTGAGGACGGCGGCGAGTCCAGGGACGCCGACGAAGGCGAAGAATCCGAGCCCACATTCACTCCCAAGCCGCGCCCCCCGGCCAACCTCGAGCGACTGCAGAAAATCCTGGCCAAGGCGGGCGTGGCGAGCCGCCGCAAGGCCGAGGAAATGATCGAGCAAGGCCGGGTGCAGGTGAACGGTAAAGTGATCACGGAGCTGGGCACCAAGGCCGACGCGGGCCGCGATCACATTCGCGTGGACGGCAAGCTGCTGCAGGGCGCCGAGCGCCAGCGCTACTTTGTCCTGAATAAACCGCGCGGATTCGTGACCACGGTCAAGGATCCCGAGGGACGGCCGACGGTGATGCAGTTCTTTGACAAGATGCGCGAGCGCCTCTACCCGGTGGGCCGCCTGGACTACTTGAGCGAAGGCCTGCTGCTGGTGACCAACGACGGCGAACTTGCCAACCGCCTGACACGCGCCGCAGCCGGAGTGGAGAAAACCTACCTGGTGAAAGTTGCCGGCCAGCCCACCGAGGCCGAACTCGACATTCTGCGCGGCGGCGTGGCCATTGAGCGTGGTAAGCCAGGATCTGACCGGGTTCGCACTTCACCGGCGCGGATCCGACAGGTTCGCCAGGGCGACAATCCCTGGTATGAGGTGGTTCTGATCGAGGGACGCAACCGCGAACTGCGCAAGATGTTTGAGGAGATCGGCCACTTCGTAGAAAAAATACGCCGCGTGGGCTACGGCCCGCTGATTCTGGATCAGGAGCCAGGCAACCTGCGCGAGCTGGATGCGCAGGAACTCATGCTGCTGCGCAAGGCCGCCGACGGCACATTACGCACGCCCAAATCCAAAGAGATTCGGCGCCGAAATCTGATTGATTCGCTGCCCGCGGAGAAGCCCGCTTTCCGCCCCAAGCCGCCACGGTCCGCAGAGGGCTCGAAAGATTATCGGCCCAAGCGGGCGTTTGAGAGCCGGAGCGGTGAAGGCCGGCCCCGTGAATCACGGGTCGGCCGGGAACCGCGAACTGGAGAGCAGAGAAGCGGCGGCTTCCGGGGCGGAACAGCCGGGGCCACTCGGACAGATCGGCCCGGCGACGATAATCTGCGCTCGATTCGTCCGGCAGGCAGGGACTTCGGACCTTCGCGGCCGGCGTGGAAGAAAGACGCGCGTCCGGCAGCCGGCGGCTCCTTTCGGGATAAGCCACCCGCTCGCAAGCCTTATGCAGGCAAGCCCGCCTCAGAGCAAAGATTTGCGCCCAAACCTGCGGGCGCGCGGCCATTTGGGGATCGGCCTGCGGCTGGAAAAACTTACGGAGGCAAGCCGGCGTTCGGGAAGTCGGCTCCCGGCAGGCCAAGCTGGCCCAGGCCGGGCGGCAGCGACCGTCCGCCTTTCAAGCGACCCGTCGCTCCGCGCCACGAATCTGCACCTGCGCGCGATGAGGATTTTGGGCCGGTGAGGCCGCCGAACCTTCACATTGAGGAGATCCACGGGGCGAGTCGGCCGACCTCGAGTGGGCCCGGCGCGGCCCGGCCTTATTCACCACGCCCCAACGCGGGAAGGCCCGGTTCATCGCGGCCCGGCTTCGACCGTCCAAGGTTTGATCGCCCCAGCCGTCCCGGCGCGCCGGGTTCCGACGCACCCTATTCCCGTCCGGCTTCCGGACGGTCCGGTTTTGGCCCGGACCGCTCGGGCTCCGGCCCGGGCCGGTCAAGCGCCGGGAAACCCTTCCGCTCCCAGGGCGGACTAGCGCGGCCATTCACCACCAGCAGCGGAAAGCCACGCCCCGGGGGCGCGCGCCCCAGCAGGAAACCCGGGGGTGCGGACAGGTCTTCGTCCGGGGGGTGGAAGTCCGGCAAGCCAGTGGGCAGCTCGCGCTCCGCGCCAGCAGCAGGTTCTGGTCCGCGCCCAGCAGGAAAAACGGGCTGGAAGCCGAGGCCCAGCTTCGGTCCGGGCAAACCCCCTTCCGGGAACCACTCAAAGCCCAAGCCGGGCGGTTTCTCGAAATCGGGCTACAAGGGCAAGCCTTCCGGCTCCGGTCCTCGCTCGTTCGGCAAACGTTCCGGCGGCCCTTCCGGCGGCGGCAAGAAGCGAGACTGATCGGTTTTTGAAATGTGTTTTGTCCGGGAGGCGGAGACGCGCAGGTTTCCGCCGCCGACGTGAGCCGCAGCGACGGTGAGCCTCGCGGAGAAGGCCTCACAGCCTGAATTTGGAAAATTGTTACCACGGCAAATTCCGCGTATCTTTAGAAATATGAGCACTGAAAAAGCAACTTTCGGAGCCGGGTGTTTCTGGGGCGTGGAAGCCGCCTTTGCCGCGATCCCCGGCGTGACCGCAACCGCGGTGGGCTATGAGGGCGGCGCGCTGGCCCAGCCCAGCTACCAGGACGTCTGCACCGACTCGACCGGCCACGCCGAGGTTGTGGAGCTTGACTTCGATCCGGCCCGGGTGAGTTTTGAGCAGCTGCTCGACGCCTTCTTTGCCCTGCACGACCCGACGACCCTCAATCGCCAGGGGCCGGACTGGGGCACGCAATACCGCTCGGCCATCTTCTTCCATTCCGCTGAGCAGCAGGCGCGGGCCCAGGCCAAGATCGACGAGCTCAGCGCCGCGGGACGCTTTAAACCCAAGCGCATTGTGACCAAGGTCGAGCCTGCGCAGACCTTTTGGCGGGCCGAGGAATACCACCAGCGCTATCTGGAAAAGCGCGGGCAGGCTAGCTGCCATATTTAGGAGCTTGTTGAAGAAGCTTTGGAGGCCCCGACATTTGAACCTCAGGGGCTAAGCCCTACTCATTCCTCTGGGCTTATGTACGGGCTGAAGCCCGTACCCTTCATCCAAGGGGAGTTTTTCAACATGCTCCTGGAGGCGGTTTGAACGAGGGCGCGCTTCAAAACGGCGCCGCTTTAGAGGCTGAGGAAAACCAGGAATTCAGGTGAATGTGCCTCCGGGGTTAAAGCCGCGTTGATTCTTCCGAGCTTATGCGGGGGTTTAGGCTCCGCCTCCCTCCGATAGAGCCGGCTCGGCTGCGATGACTGGCGCACCCGGCTCGTCCTTCCACAGACAAGCGATCCACCAAACCAGCACCAGCACATACACAGCCTTGTTGGCGTTGACCAGCTTGCTGCCCAAACCCAAAATGCGCTCATACTCCGCCACATTGTGCGGCGCGGCTTTGAGGGCGATCAACTGCCAAATCCCCTGCACCGATAGTTGCGCGATAGCCACGGTCGAGAGGCCGATCAGGATGCGCTGCGGATGGCTCCGCCAGCCGGCCTTGAAGCGGCTGCCAAGCGCCGCCACCAATAGGCCCGCCTCCACCGCGAGCAAGTCGGCCAGCATGTCGCCCTTTTCGGCTGCAAATTGCATCAGGCGGAGTGTGGCCAGAGTGGAGTCTGCGGTCAGCGTCTTCCACGGCGGCCATGGGCCCCAAACCCACAGCAGGCAGGCAGCCACGGCCACCGTCACCAGCGCCCACCCTATCCAGAGGCGACGCGCAGCGCCCGCAAAGGCCCGGCGGGTCAGCTCCACCAGCACCAGCAGGCTCACAATCGCGGTCAGATCCTCAAGGGTAATGAAGATTTCGTTGAGCGTCAGCGGCGGCAGACGCCCCGTCAGCAGCCGGCTGCCCAGCAGCCGCAGCGCCACCAGCACGATGCTGCTTGTGAACCACGGAAACCGGCGCGCGCGATCTCGGCCCAGCAACACCACGAGCAACACCAGCAGCGCGGCAAACGTCAGCGTCCAAAGAACCTGAGCCGCTGAAAAAGCAAAATTAGAGTGCATGAACTCCTTTGCATTGCACGCCCCTGCACGGAGCTGAGCCAGAACCCAGTCTAGGACATTTTGGCCGCCCATGGAGCGCAATGCGGGCCGAGGTCCGGCACCGCGCGCATGTTTTTGTTTGCGCCCGGGAATTTATTGCGCCGTGCCCGGTTTACTTCCATGAAGGAGTTTTACCATGAAGAATAACGAAAATGCCTTAAGCATCGTTACGCATCTGGCAAACGTTGCCTGGATCGCACAGCAGGAATCTTTTTTTGACAGCGGCGGCCACCCGGTAGATTTCGCGGCCTTGCAGATGAGTTTCAGCTGGGAGAGCCGCGAAACCTCAGGTCGCAGCGACGACAATTTTCCGACCGCCGCCTGACACTTCCATCGGCAGAGGGGACAGGTGAAAGGGAGCGGTCCCGCGAATCGGACTGAAGGGGATGCTACCCCGGCGCAGAAAGAGAGATTGTGGTGCAGGAAAAACTGAGGCCCACGCCATCAAGCGGCCTCGCCTGATCTCTGATTTCTGATTTCTAATTATGGTGCGCCCGGAGAGATTCGAACTCCCGACCTAACGCTCCGGAGGCGTTCGCTCTATCCAGCTGAGCTACGGGCGCGCTCTTTCAGCATACCGCATTTCGCTTTGTTCCGGACCCATTCGCCCGCCCAAGAGTGCCCCGTCAAGTGCCTGTTCCCTATTCCCTGCCGGGGTCCCCAGCGACAGGTCTTAGTCGCTGAGGTGGGTATTCCCTTTTTCCTGTTCTCTGCTTTTCCGCAACTCCTCCATCACGCTCTGGATCAGGGCCTTCGCGCCTTCCATCCCTGCCAGCACAGCTTGCAGATCCAGCGCCGGCTTGGCCGGGTTGCGGCTGGACGCGCAATAGACCCCGTGCTGGCCCACCATGATCAAGGAATCCGTGAGCAGATCGAGGGCCACGGCCAGCCTGCCCCGCTCCAACCCCATCATGAACTCGTGCCGTTCCAGCTCTGTCCGCTTCTCGTCAAATACGCTCATACTGAAAGCCTAACCGAAATGCAGCGGCTGGCGCCGCTGGCGAATGGGCGCGTGACGATCCTTACACGTCCAGCTTCTTCATGTAGTCCGCATCGAGCTTGAGGGCTTCTATCGTGTCCATGTCGAACTCCTCCTGCTCAATGAAGTAGTGCTTCATCCCGGTGGCCGCGCGCAGAATCGGCCGGTAGTCGACCACGCCGCGGCCCATTACGGTCGAGTGGAACTGGCCATTGGCGCCCTTTACCATGTCCTTCACATGCAGCAGCGGGAAGCGCTGCGGAGTTTTGCTCAGATAGTCGACGGGATTGCGCCCGGCAGAGGCGACCCATCCGCAATCCATCTCAAAGATCACCAGCCTGGGATCGGTGAGGCGCAGCAGCTCGTCGTAAAACACCACGCCGCCTTCACTGCCAAACTCCGGCCCGTGGTTGTGATAGCCGAAGGTCATTCCGGCGGCCTTCACTTTCTCGCCGATGCGATTCAGCTCGCCGGCGGTCCATCGCCAGTCGTCCAGAGTGAGCGGCCCCTTGGCGGCGGGGCCTTGGTGCGAAGGGGAGGGGCAAATCATGTACTCGAGTCCAAGCGCTTTGCCGTATTCGATGTACTCATCGAGATGGGGTTGCAGCAGCGTCATGGGATGGTGGGTGCTGATGCAGCGCAGGCCGGCCTGGTCCATCGACTTCTTAAACTCAGCGGCGGTTTTGTTGTAGTAGCCCGCCGCCTCTACTTCTGTGTAGCCCGCGGCGCGCACCTGGCGCAAAGTGTTGTCAAAATCCCTGGGCAGCAGTTCGCGCACGCTGTAAAGTTGCAGCCCGATGGGCAGACGGAGCGGAGCCGCGCTCAACCGTGCGGTGCTGAGACACGTGGCGGCCGCGGCCGCACTCGACGCTTTCAGAAAAGTCCTGCGCGTATCAAAGCTCATCAGTTAGTTCTCCTCTGAACCCATTTGTTCATCCTTTGATTGTCTTTGTCCCCGCATCCCATGTGGCCACTGTGCGGTGAAAGTAAGAGTAATTGGCCTGGTGGCAGGCGATGGCCGCATGGTTTCCAAAAACCTCATCCTCTACTACGTGCTCGCGCGTCTCAATGGCGCGAAAGAAGTTGGCGATGTGGTCGGCGGTGTCGTTATATCCTTGCGGCGCTGTATAGGTCTCCACCTCGGCCAGCTTTGGCGCCGGCGCGGGATGTGCTGCATGCCACTCATCCAGATAGAGCTGCTTGGGCGCCGCAGCCCAGCCGTCCAGCGCATAGCCCTCCGGCTTCGGACTCGTATCCTGCGGGGTAATCGACAGGTTATTCCCGTTGATCACCATGGTGGCTTCCGACCCGTAGAAGATGATCGGCTCTCCCGCCTCGTTGTTCTGGTTGCAATGCAGGTTCACCGTCACGCCCGGATAGTCGTAGAGCGTTGCCAGCAGATCGGGATAGTCGCGCCCATCTTTGAAATGCGTAAGGCTCCCTGTCGAGTAGGCCCGATTGGGAATGGCATTGATCCCGGTGACGCACTGGATTCCCGAGAGCAGATGCACATAGAGGTCGCCCGCCACGCCCTCGCCGTAATCGGCGAAGCAGCGCCAGCGGAAGAAGCGCACCGGATCGAATGGCCGCGGCGGAGCATCGCGCAGGAATGTCACCCAGTCGATGGTCTGCGGGCTCGCATCCGGCGGAATCGGATAAACCCACGCGCCCGACGGCGAGTTGCGATCCGAATGGCCTTCGATCAGATGCACCTCTCCCAGCCGTCCCGACGCATAAATCTCCGCTGCCTTCTTGTAGACAATATTGCTCACACGCTGGCTGCCTGCCTGAAAGATGCGCTTGCCGGCCTCGACCGCCTCCACCATCGCCAGGCCGTCGGCCACGTTGTGGCTCATCGGCTTTTCGCAATACACATCTTTGCCCGCCGCCACTGCGTCCAGCACCACGCGGCGATGCTGGTGGTCGGGCACGGCCACAATCACCGCGTCCACATCCTTGCGGTCGAGCAGCGCCCGGTAATCGCGCGTGGTCGGAATCTCCCCGCCCCACGCCTCTTTCCCGGCTTGCTGGTGCATGTCGTAGAGGTCGGCCGTCCCAACGCAAACCCCGGTCGGCACCTGCCGCGCCGCGCGCAGCAGATCGCATCCCCGAATGCCGGTTCCGATCGAGACGAACCGGATCGTCCGGCCACTCGTCCCGCCCGTTGCCGTCTGCGCCGCAAGAACTGGTGGCTCCAGCAGCGTCGCCTTGACCGCCGCGCCCGCCGCAACCGCGCCCGCACCCAGGCGCACAAAATCCCGCCGTGTCATTGAAGGTAGTTTCAAAGATCTCTCCCCGTGCGAGCGCAATTCTCTCGCCCCAGACCTTCCAGTGTCCAGAAACACCGGTCCAGCCGAAGGAATCAAACTGCCGCCACAGAAGGGGTTGCGCAAATCCCCTCGGCGATTTTCTTTCCCTCGATGCGGAGCTCGGCCCCCTTTGGACAAAGCTCCGCATCACCCAAACGATGCAGAGAAAGATCACCAAAGTATGAGAGAATTGTAATGGTGATAGTAACCAATTCGACAATAGAATGAGGGCCAACGAAGGCGGCGGCCGAAGATGCCCACTCTGAAACAACGTTGGACTCGTTCCAATTCCGCTGTTGCCTTG
The DNA here is from genome assembly GCA_003162495.1 of Acidobacteriaceae bacterium. Taxonomy (GTDB): domain Bacteria; phylum Acidobacteriota; class Terriglobia; order Terriglobales; family Acidobacteriaceae; genus Telmatobacter. The sequence continues at coordinate 7,511 of PMOF01000085.1, read as the reverse complement.
CTCATTCTGGCCGCGACGGGATCGGTGCTGTTTACCGCCATCGAAGGCGCCTGGGTACACAGCAACACTCAAAAATTGATTGCGACGGCTGCGTGGGTTGAGCATACCCAGGACGTCATCACCTCCTTGCAGCGCGCCGCCCTGCTGACCGAACGCATTGAGTACCGGTCCCGCCTCTATTTGCTTACCGGCCAGGACGACCAGCTGGTGAGAGTGCGGACCAGCGCCAGCGCCCTCGAAACCGCTGCCGATCGTCTCGCCACCCTGGTGGCCGACAACCCTTATCAGACTGGGAACGCGAGCAGCCTTTCCGCGTGCTCCGCACAATTGGGCCGGATGGCTGCAAATCTCAACCCCAGGTCACCGATCCCTGATGTTCAGGTGCAGGCGTGCCAGCAAATCATCGGCAAAATGACGGACCAGGAACAGTGGCTGCTCAGGGAGCGAACCGCAAATTCACAGCGACTCTCGTTCGCATCCATTCAAACCTTGCGGGGGTTTGTTGCGTTGTCCCTGCTCACATTCGCGGTCCTGTTCTTCTTTCTCTTTCGCGACGCTGTCATGCGTGAGCGAATCGGCAAAGAAACAGCAGCGACCAACGAGCGCCTGGCAAACAGCGTGAATGCGCTGGAAGACCAGGCCCACGAAACAGAGCTGATGACCTCTGTCCGCGATGAGCTGCAGTTGTGCACCGATGTGCAGCAGGTCTATCAAGCCGCGGTCAACGGCTTCTCCCGACTTCTGCGCGGAACCAGCGGATCTCTGTGTATGATCGATAGCTCTCAGCACCTGGTCGAGGTGGTTTCATCCTGGGAAGGAAGCGGCGGCAAGAGCCAGGTTGTCGATTTCCATCCGCCCGAAGCCTGCTGCGGTCTTCGCGCGGGCCAGCCGCGGTGGCGTCAGCCCGGAGTCTCGGAAATCCACTGCACCCACTTTGCCGGCGACTCTCCCGAACGCTATTTCTGCAAACCTATCATGGCCCACGGAAGCGCGATTGGAATGCTCTACATGCAGTGCCCGGATGAGCGCGTGGTCCTGAAGGTCAATCAGCGTATGGATGGCTTGCGCCATCTCATTCAGCTCACCGGAATGACAATCGCCGCGCTCAATCTCCGCGCCCGGCTTGAGAGCCAATCCATTCGCGATTCGCTGACCGGCCTCTTCAACCGCCACTTCATGCAGATATCCCTGGAACGCGAACTGGCGCGCGCGGCTCGCCGCCAGCAGACACTCGCGGTGGTGATGCTCGATCTCGATCACTTCAAAACCTTCAACGATACCCACGGGCACGGTGCGGGAGACACGGTCCTCAAGGCCATTGCAGCGATGTTTCGGTCCACCATTCGTAACGAGGACTTCGCCTGCCGCTACGGAGGCGAGGAATTCACGATCATCCTCCCGGATATCACGCAGGATGCGGCTAGTGAACGTGTTGAATCCATCCGCAAAGCGGTCGAGAACCTGCGTGTGCCCCTGGAAGGGAATGTCTTCAGCGATTTCACCGTTTCCATCGGTGTCGCCTTCTACCCCGAAGACGGCGAAGCAGCAGAGCTGCTGCTGCGCAGAGCGGACCTTGCGCTCTATCGCGCCAAGCGCCTCGGCCGGAATCAAGCATCGTTGTTTGCGGCAAAAGATCCTGTCGCATAAGCCTGCGCATCCGTTCTCGTATGCAGGCTTTCCCGTCTCATGCGACGAGCACGTCCCCAAGAGAACCTTTAGGCCCGCATGGAAAGCCTTCAGACCGTGTCCACTTCTGCGGTGCAGGCGACGCGGCTTGACAGGCACGGGGGAGCCCTGTTTTTATCGTTGACGATTCAGGGCACGCGGCGTGTTTGTCCCTGGAGCCATCGGTCATCTTAGGAGACCGGCCCGGCACCCGGCCACGGAATTCGAAACAGCCTCGACAGGCAGTTTGAAAGATTCTTATGAATTCGAAACGGTCCCTCGCCTTGTTTTTCGCAGCGTTTTCGGTTCTCTCCTTCGCATCGAAAGCTCAATCCGCACCGGACGCACAGCTCTGGTTGACGACGCCAGATCGATCCGCATTGCTTGCTCTCCAAGCCGGCCCCTTGCATTTCTCCGATTCGAGCGATCGGCTTCCCGTCATCGATGTGAACGACATGCAACAGTTCCAGCCCATCGAGGGCTTTGGTTTTGCGTTGACGGGCGGCAGCGCGCAGCTGCTCATGCATATGACGCCGGCCCGCCGAGCGGCGCTGCTGAAGGAACTCTTTACAACCGATGGGAACGGCATCGGCGTGAGTTATCTGAGAGTCAGTATCGGGTCTTCCGATATGAATGACCATGTGTTTTCATACGACGATATGCCGGAAGGCGAAACCGACCCCACGCTGGCGAAGTTCAGCCTGGATTCCGATCGCGCCGATGTGATTCCAATCTTGAAAGAAATACTGGCGATCAACCCGCGCATCGAGATACTTGGCTCGCCCTGGTCAGCGCCCGCGTGGATGAAGACAAACGATAACTCAAAGGGAGGCAATCTAAAGCCAGAGTCTTACGGCGCGTTTGCCGAGTATTTTGTAAAGTACATCGAAGGCATGAAGGCCGAGGGCATCACGATCCATGCCATTACGGTTGAGAACGAGCCGCTGAATCCCAAGAACACGCCGAGCATGGTAGTGCTGGCGCAAGAGGAAGACACATTCATCGCCAAGTATCTTGGACCCGCATTTAGAAAGGCCGGAATTAAAACAGAGATCGAGTTATACGACCACAATCCAGATGTGACCTCGTACCCTCTGTCAATTTTGAGGGATCCGGAGGCCAATCAATATGTGGCTGGAACGGCGTTTCACTTATACGGCGGCGACAGTGGCGCCTTAACGGACGTGCACAATGCTTATCCCAACAAGAATCTGTACCTGACCGAGCAATCGGTTGGCGGACGGCCGGGCGCGGCGACCCTCAGCATCGCCGAGCCGGTGAGTCACGTATTGATTGGCGGCGCCAGGAACTGGGCCCGGAATGTACTGCTTTGGAATCTTGCAGCCGACCCGAAGTTCGGTCCGCACACCAATAATGGCGGATGCACTGGGTGCGTGGGCGCGATCACGCTCGATGGCGACAATGCAACGTTCAACGCGGCTTACTACGCGGCCGCGCACTTCTCAAAGTTTGTGCCGCCTGGCTCAGTACGCGTGGGATCGAATGAGCTGGAACAGTTAGCGAATGTGGCTTTTTTGACTCCCGGCGGCAAGATGGTGCTGGTGGTCGCCAATACGAGTAACTTCGCAAAAGTGTTTGCTATCGGTTTCCACGGAAAGAACCTGGCCACAACCTTGCCGCCCGAGTCGGTGGGAACTTATGTCTGGTAACTGTCGAAAAGAGGCGAGAGCCATTGCTTAAGAATCAGGCCGCTGTCATGGTTTCACGCGTGTCCATTCGAATAACTGTGCTGTTGTCGCTGCTCGCGTCTGGCGCGTGCGCGAATGCGACAGCCGCTCCGAAACGACCTGACTTCGGCGCCAATGTGCTCATCTTCAATCCGTCAATGCCCGCGGCCGCGATCCAGCAGCAGATCGACGCCGTTTATGCTGTGCAGCAGCACAGCGAGTTTGGCCCGGCGCGCAACGCTTTTTTCTTCCTGCCGGGTGAATACCACGTCGATGTCCCAGTCGGTTTCTACACCGAAGTGATTGGCCTGGGCGCTTCGCCGGACAGCGTGCACATGATTGGCAACGTCCACGCCGACGCCAGCCTGCCCCGCAACAACGCCACCTGCACTTTTTGGCGCGCGGCGGAGGGCTTCTCGGTTACGCCCGCCGGAGGCACGATGCAGTGGGCCGTCTCGCAAGCCGTACCCTTCCGGCGCATGCACGTAGTCGGCGACCTGGTGCTCAACCAGAAGGGCGGCTGGGCCAGCGGCGGCTGGATGTCCGACTCGCTGATCGACGGGAACGTCGGCTCCGGCACACAGCAGCAATGGATCTCCCGCAACAGCGAGTGGACTTCATGGACGGGCGCTAACTGGAACATGGTTTTCGTCGGCATCCCCAGAGCGCCCGCTGGCGAATGGCCCGCGCCGCCCTATACCAAGGTCGCTCTGACGCCGATCGTCCGCGAAAAGCCGTTCCTCACCGTCGATGCGCGCGGCAACTACAGCGTCCGCGTTCCTTCGCTGGTCGCCAACTTTTCCGGCATCACCTGGCACGGCGGATCTACGCCGGGAGAATCTATCCCCATCGAAAAGTTCTATATCGCTCACGCGGGAACTGACACCGCGGCCACGATCAATGCGCAGTTGGCCAAGGGGAAAAATCTGATTGTGACGCCCGGCATTTACGAACTGGCGGAACCGATTCGCGTGACCCATCCAAAGACGGTCGTGCTGGGCCTCGGCTTTGCCACGCTGCGCCCTACGAACGGCACGGCCGCGCTGACCACTGCGGACGCAGACGGGATCATTCTGGCGGGGCTGCTGATTGACGCGGGGCCAGCCAGCTCGCCTGTGCTGCTGCAGGTGGGGCCGGCCGGCAGCAAAGCCAGCCACGCGAAAAACCCCATTTCACTGCATGACATTTTCTTCCGCGTTGGCGGCGCGGGCCCTGGCGGCGCGGGGATCAACCTGGAGGTTAACAGCAACGATACGATCATTGACCACACATGGATTTGGCGCGCGGATCATGGAGCGGGCGCGGGCTGGACTAATAATCCAAGCGCGAACGGCCTGGTGGTGAACGGCAATCGCGTGACCGCCTATGGCCTGTTTGTGGAACATCACCAGCAATACCAGGTGCTGTGGAACGGCAACGGCGGCCGCACTTATTTCTATCAATCGGAAATTCCCTATGACCCGCCCGACCAGGCCAGCTACACAAGCGGACAGGATGCGAAGGGCGGGCGCATCAACGGCTGGGCATCCTACAAGGTGGCTGACAC
>PMOF01000085.1:0-2594 GCA_003162495.1 Acidobacteriaceae bacterium | reverse complement strand
AACCAAACCGCGCGTGACCCCAAAGGTCACCGACTTTCCGTAAGCCTTGAGTCCTGAAACCCGCAATTCCCAACAAGCGCGTTCCTCCGGGCTTGCCCATGCGATCCATGGGACAATGAATCTGTAGCCTGTTATGACTCAAGACAACATTCTCGAACCCGCCGCCATCAATCCTCCGGAATCCGACCCAGAACCCGCGCCCGATCCAATCAAGGAGCCGGCCCCGACACTCCCGGTCAACGATCCGCCCGAGGACGAACCATCGCGGCGCGAACCGCCGATGAATGAGCCGCCGGTCAAAGAGCCGCCGACGGAAGAAGCGCAGGAGTCGTTCGCCGATCTTCTCAACGCCTTCGAAAAATCGCACTCCCACAAATCAGCGCCCGGGGCGACGCAGTTGCAGGGCACAGTGGTTTCTGTTTCCGCCGACCAGGTCTTTCTCGACATCGGCTACAAGACGGAGGGCGTTCTGCCGCGCTCCGCGTTTCCCAACAACGCCGAGGGCGTAAAGCGCGGAGACACTTTTTCCGTTTCTGTGACGGGGCGTAACGAGGAGCATTACTACGAGCTTTCCCGCTTCAAAGTGACACAGGTCCGCGACTGGTCTGCGCTCGAAGCCGCGTTTCAGCAAAAGCTGGCCGTGGTGGGCACGGTGACCGCTGTGGTCAAGGGCGGCCTCAGCGTGGATGTGGGCGTGCGCGCCTTTATGCCCGCCAGCCGCAGCGGAACCCGTGACGCGATTGAACTGGAAAAACTGGTGGGCACGGAAATCACCTGCCGCATTACCAAGCTCGATGTCACGGACGAAGATGTCGTGGTCGATCGTCGCGTGGTGCTTGAAGAGCAAGCGCGCGCGCTTACGCAGGCGAGTCGCGATGACCTGCAAGCCTCAATCAAGGAAGGCGACATTGTGACCGGCACGGTGCGCACGCTGATGCCCTACGGAGCATTCATCGATCTGGGCGGCATCGACGGACTGCTGCATGTGAGTGACATGGCGCACAGCCGCGTCAGCAAGCCTGACGACGTGCTCACGGTCGGCCAGGAACTTGCGGTCAAGATCCTCAAGATCGATCCGGCGACGAAGAAACTTTCGCTCGGCCTGAAGCAGCTGCAACCCGAGCCGTGGGCCAACGCGCCCGCCCGGCTGAGCGCGGGGCAGCGGGTGACGGGCAAGGTGACGCGCATTACGGACTTTGGCGCATTTGTGGAGATCGAGGCCGGCATTGAGGGCCTGATTCACATTTCAGAGATGGCGTGGGGCAAAAAAGTCCGTCATCCCAGCGATATCCTGAAGCAGGGCGACACGGTGGATGCGGTGATCCTGTCAGTGAAGCCGGAGGAGCGGCGCATCGCCCTGGGGCTGAAGCAGACGCTCACCGACCCCTGGTCGAACGCGCAACAGCAATATCCCATCGGCTCACAGGTGGAAGGCCCCATAACAAAGCTGATGAATTTTGGCGCATTCGTTCAACTTGTCGACGGCGTTGAGGGGCTGATTCATGTGAGCGAGATCAGCGCCGCCAAACGTATCAACCACCCCTCGGATGTGTTGCGCGCCGGCCAGGTGGTCAAGGCTCAGGTGCTGGCGATCGATGTGGAGAAGAGGCAGATCAAGCTGAGCATGAAGCAGCTGATCCCGACCAGCATCGACGAGTACATTGCGGAGCACAAGGTGGGCGACCAGGTATCCGGCCGGGTAATCGAGGTGTCGCCCACGCAGGTCGTTGTTGAACTTGGCGAGGGCATCCGCGGCACCGGTTCTGCCGCAGCTGAGCCAGCATCCGATCGTCAAGCGAAGCCCGAACCCAAAGCAGATTTATCGTCTCTCTCGTCGATGTTGAAGGATCGCTGGAAAGGCAATACAACTGCAGCCGCCGCCAAAACGGAGCCACTCAGTGTGGGTCAGATTCGCACTTTCAAAATCGTGAAGCTGGACGCCGAATCGAAAAAGATTGAAGTGGCGTTGAGCTGACTCGTTACAAATACACTTCATCGATATAACACCAGCGCCAATCTTCGCCTCGCTCGGCGGATTGAATCAGCGGATGCTGGGTGGCATGAAAATGCGCACGGGCATGCCGATTCTTTGACGAGTCGCAGCAGCCCACGTGGCCACACTCCAGGCACATCCGCAAATGCACCCAGGTATCGCCCATCTTCAGGCACTCTTCGCAACCCTTGGTCTGGGGCTTCACCTTCTTCAAGTGTTCCGCAACATGCGTACAAGTAATCGCCATCACTGCCTCCATCCTATTCTGTCTTTTGGTTTTACTCCACACGATACTGCTGTGCCAACTCCACAAAGTCCTTTACCTGCGCCGCAACCCACGCTTCATCGCGCCCCAGCTCCGCTGCCAGCAGCCGCGCTACCGGTTCTGCCATTTCCGTGGCGGCACGGGCATTCAGAAAAAGCGCACGGGTATGCCGCGCCAATACATCTTCGACGGTGCGCGCCATCTCCGCACGCGCGGCCCACACCACTTCCGCAGCAATATAGGGCAGCGCGGGATTGAGTTGGACCGCGAGGCGAGGCTCCCGCGCCAATTCTTTCACCGCTTCGGCGTCCGACCCATAGACTTCAAGACTCCCCA
>PMOF01000052.1 GCA_003162495.1 Acidobacteriaceae bacterium | reverse complement strand
TTGTCTTCAGACGAGATGCGGGGCCGCGCGATGAGCATTTACGGGACGTGCTTTCTGGGGCTGCCTCCGGTGGGCGCGCTGCTGGCGGGCGAGCTATCGCGGCACATCCCGACGAGCCATGCGCTGGCCATGATGTCGGGGTTGTCGATGGTGGTGTTTCTCGGGTTCTTCGCGTTTTCGAAGGCACTGCGGGAACTGGATTGATTTGCAATCCGGCGAGTGCGTCAGCCTGACAACCGCTCAATTCGCACCTCGGCCAGAACGGTTTCGAGCAGCCTGAAGATCGCCAAATCGCGCTGTTCAGATCCCCGCGTACCAGGAGTAGCCGTAATCGGGATCGACGGAACCCTTACCGCTGCCGAATTTCTTGATGTCGTCCGTCACTGTGACATGCGTGAGGTACTTCAAGCTCTTGTAACCAAGTTGGCGGGGCACGCGCATGCGCAGCGGGCCGCCGAACGGCACAGGAAGATCCCCATCATTCATCCCCAGGGTCAGGTACGTGTGAGGATGCATGGCGTCAGCCATGTCAATACTCCCCCACAAGCTCTTTTCTATGGCGTAATAAACTACATAGCGCGAGTGCGGCAGCACACCCGCTTCGCGCAGAACATTGGAGAGCGGCGTGCCAATCCATTCGGCAATGTAGGACCACCCCTCCTCGCATGCGACCTCGGTGATCTGGCTCTCGATCGGCAGGCTCTTCAGATCGGCGAGCGATAGCGACATCGGCCGGGCCACGGTTCCGTCCACCACCAGCCGCCAATCCCTGAACCCTCCGGCCTGCAACCGCTTGAACTCATCCTTGGGCGGCGCTACTGCATTCGCAAACGGGTTTTTCGAAATCATGCTGCGCGGAAATGTGCGCGCCGGTGTGCGCGCGGTCAGCACCCGCTGGCAGGCATAGGTCAATGTCTCGCCGGGCCCATAAATCCCGCTGCCATCGGGCGGAATGAGTCCGTAGCGTGAGGCCAGGCGCTCGGCCACGGCCAAACCTCCAATGCCCGCCGCGGCGGCAACGCTTCCGTAAATCAGTTTGCGTCGTGAAATCGGATTCATCGGTCCTCCTCGGGATCGCGCGTGTAACCCGTAATCATGGCTCGCATGCGGCTCCAGAACCCCGATAGCGCAACCATCGTCACGTGGACGATGAGAAAGAGCACCAGAAGCCACGAGACAAAGAAGTGAATGGTGCGCGCGGATTGCCGGCCGCCGAGCAGCGCGGCCGTCGCCGGAAACGCAGACGTGAACGAAGGCGACATGGCGAGGCCAGTCCAGATGATCAGCGGGAACAGTACCAGGATTACGACCAGATACGCAGTCCGCTGAAGCACGTTATAGGCGCCTTCTTCCGCGCGATCGGCTCGCTCGCGGCGCATATACTTCGCCATGCGATCCCGATAGGCGCGCCACTTCCAATCCCTGCGCGCCGGAATCAGATTTTTGCGGAAATGCCCGCTCCACAGGCCGTAGATTCCATACACAAGCCCAGCCAGCAGAAGAACCCACGCGGCTTCGAAGTGCAAATACCGGCTCCAGCCGTTCTGATCGGGCATCACATAGCCGTAACCCGTAGGGACCGTGTCGCGCGAAGCTGGAATGGGGATGACGAACAGCGGGTGAGTGTTCACATTTCCCACTTCGCCCCAGTAGAATCGCGGGTGCGAGATGACGATTTCGCCGCCGGTAACGAGCAAGGCAACGAAAGCGACGAACGTGAGCCAATGCGTCACGCGCACCACTGCGGAGTGACGGTGAGTCTTGGTCTTTTCAAGCTGAGAAACCGCTGCCACGCGGCCAGATTAGCACACTTCGCCCACGACGATGGGGCTCTTATCGAGTCCGTGCGGCTCTAGCCCGCTGGCGGTCTTGCAGGGCAGCACCAAGGAAGAGATAATCACCATTGAGTTGCAGCGCTCCATCGCGCAAAATCGCGAAACCATGGTCAACATGGGTGGGAAGCACAGGGTTGGCGGCGCTGCGGGATGATTTGCCCAGTCAATCGCGGGATGTGGGGCGATTCCAGGTCTCTTCAAGATTGATCTTCAGGCAGAGATCTTCAAGTCCGTCCGGTAATGCCATGTTCCGCTGGACCGGGCAGTATACCGGCAAATGAACAACGATGAAGCCACCGCCATTTGGAGTGGTGTAGTTGTACTTGAAATTACCGCTCGGCTCTTCGACTCGATTGACCGGGTGAGTGCCCGGGAGCTGCAATTCATTCTGGATTTGTTGGTCGATTGCGGCAACGAGTTCTGTCTTACGGCGGGATTCAATCGTGAATTCACGCTCGAAGCTCTTGGAATGGCGAATGAATTCCGTGTCTTGAACAGCGCCAGAGTTGAACCCCTCACCATACCCCTCCTTTGGAGAACGGAAACGCTTGAGAATCTCTTCAGGGTCGTAAACCCGGTAAAACGCGCTTTGGTTCTGCGGGCCGGCAATGATCCGGTGAGAATCGGTCCACTGCTGCCAGCCTAGCAAAGAAGCGTATGTCGACACGAGAACAACGGAAGAGCCAAGAAGGAGTTTGAGCGGCAAACTCATGACGTGCCTCCGAGAGAGATTCGGATCGCGACCTCAGCCGCCAGATTGGCGTGAATGAATTGTACAGCCGGTTCATTGTCCTGGCTGGGCTGAATTCTAGTTTCCGGACATTCCGATTACCTTCGACTTGACAGCTATCAACATGTTGCGCACCGCCGACGATTTGTACAAATTGAGATCGTGCTGGTTCCAAGAGCCCACAGCGCTCATTAAGGCAACTCAAAGGTCGAATCGTTGGTTCCGGGCGCTGAAAGGACTCAATTGAACCACTGCAGCCTTTACGCTACCGGTTGGGCGCAGTGGGCGAAGCGGCGGGCGGCGATGGGTTGGGATAGACCTTCCGGGCATCGTTGGAGCCGGTAACAAAAACGACGCTGCACTCGCGCATACGCGGCAGGTTGTCCTCCCGCGCAACTGGCGATCGTTATGCTTCGGGTTGAAAGTCCACGGCGCGCCCGCGCAGCAGGGTCCTAAGGCGCGGCTACGCAGCCAGGAAGCAGCGGCCCCGGAGAAAGAGACATCAACGTTGTTTCGTCTGGGAAGCTGTAAGCCCCCAGGCTTGCCGGTGAAGGCGACTCGAACGCGAACCACGGGAACAGAGCGACGTTTTGTGGGTGATAAGTAAGCCCATTGCCCGGAATCGTAGAGACCGGGTTCAGCGAGTCAAGGACCTCAACCACATCGCCCACTTCGAGGTCATTTTGGCAATTTCCACCGCCGGTAAACGGATCGACACTCAACCACCAGGGTGTCAGATTGTTTCCGAAGGGATCATTGAAGGTCTCGGCCATCTCATGGCTCCAGGGAGTCATGTCCTCGAAACCAAAGAGGAAAAGCCCAGGCGAGAGCCAACTGGAGTAGTTCAGCACGTAGAGCCGCGGAAGGTTTCCGTTCTTTGCAGTTCCGGGTTCGAAGTCATAGGTGTGGAAGCCGATAATGCAGCAATTGTTAATGTTACCCGCGAACAACACGGTGTTGTTGAAGAGAAAGCTGGACATATCGCGGGTGGTGATATCGCCTGCCAGCTCAGCGGCTCCCACGGGGGTGCTGCTGTCAAACGGGTAGGTCGCGGGGAAAAGCAAGTTCTCGAAGGTAATGTCATCGATCGCCACCAACACCGGCTGTCCTGCTGCATTTGCAAAGAAATACCAAGCGGCCGTCCCGCCTGTAGTAAGAAACGGAACTTTGATGGTTCTCGCAGTTCGGAGTTTGGGATGCAGGGTGGTATGCCAGTCTGACTCGGCTCCGCCATGTAGCTGGTTCGCGAACTCCGCCCGCATCATCTGATCGTTAAACTGACCTTGACCGTTGGTATACACGTTCGGGACAAATTCGGGAGACTGAAGAGCAGCGTTGATGACTTTCCCGTCTGGACCGAAGGTTAACGCCACACTGCCGTCGGGTCCCAGCAGCTGTACGGTAACAGGCACAACCGGAGCCGTTATCGACGCGCTCTGTCCGGATTGCGGCGAGTTCCCGACCATCGTGTAGGGCCAGACCGATTGCGGATTGCCGTTCGAGTCATACCCTGGGGAAATAAATTGATCGCTCCAGTTGACGATGCTGTCGATGCCTGGGATTCCGGAAGAAACGGCGGATTGAATTCCGCCGTTTTTCGAGGCGCCATATCTCTTCAAATTCTGGCTGGGGTGTTGGGGCTTCATCGTTAGCAGAGTGGTGGCTGGCAGTTGTCTATTGGCAATCGCTGTTTGAGCAGAGGTGGTCAGCGCGGATGCGGCAACCACCAGAATGGCCAGACCGACTAGGCTGCACTTTTTTCTGAGCATCATTCCCTCCTGTGATTTGATCTCGGATCGACTGTTTGGGAGAATCGCCCATCCGCCAACATCAGAGTTGTGAATCCGGCTCGCATCGCCAGTTGGTTCGTCGCAATGCGTCGCTTTTACTTTTGAGATTGGAGAATTGGTGTGTCGCTTTGTCTGACAATCGTCGGAAAGGGGCCCCCAAAACCTACCGCATAATTTTGCGGATGTCAATGGCCGCGCTCTGACTTAGTCAGAGCGCGGCACAGCAAATGAGGATGCCAATTGAGCCGAAAATGCCCTCCGACGAGCCCGGACAAGGGGTTCCGGTTGTGGTCGGTCATTCGGACATTACTCGCAGCAGAAATCGCAACTGCGGCGCAGTCAATTTAAAAATGGAACTCCCAATAACGACAGTCGCTGCAGAAAGGACTCAGACTGACCCACGGCAGCCTCTACGCTACCGGCTGGGCGCAGTGGGCGCAGCGGCGGGCGGCGATGGGAATTTCGCTCAGGCACTCGGGGCAGGGCTTGGTGGCCGGCGGCGCGGGCTTCTTGATTCGGGACATGAGGTGGTTGAGGGGCAGGACCACTCCAAAATAGACCACGCTGGCCACGATGAGAAACGAGATAGCGGCGTTGAGAAAGTTGCCGATCATAATGGGGGTGCCATGCACCTTTACGACGACGCCACTGAAGTCCGGCTTGCCCACGATGGCGGCGATGAACTGGGTCAACACGTCTTTGACCATCGAGGTGACGATGGCATTGAAGGCCGCGCCGATGATGACAGCCACTGCCAAGTCCACGACGTTTCCGCGCAAGACGAAATCTCGAAATCCTTTTAGCATAGCTTCCTCCGATCATGTGCAGCGTGAGATTGCCGGGCCGTCGATGGCGGGGCACAATCGAGTGGTCTGCCCATCGTACACGGGATCGGCGAGCCAGTGGAATTGGAAAAATGGTTGCGCGGGGGCTTTCATCTTGCGCAGACAGGAAGGATTGCGTTGCGGAAGGTTCAGGGATAGAGGCAGAGGAAGACAACCAGCGCGAGGATCATGAGTTCGGAGTAGAGGAGGATGAGGACGCCGGCGTGGTAGAGGCTCCATTTGCGGTTGAGGCAGCGGGCGGTTTCGAGCATGCCCCACGCGGCGAAGAGGGCTACGAGCATCTGCCAGCGTGAACCGTGGAGCGCGTTGATATCGGGGAATCCGGCGAGGCGGAGGCTGGCGGCGAAGGCTCCCAGAGACAGCGCGACGCCGCGGACGAGCGAGCGCCGGCGGAGACGAAAGACGGACGGGCGGGGAAGTGCCACGCTTATCAATTTAGACGCTTGGGTAGACTGTGGGGACAACCGTTGCGCACCTGGGCTAGTTTGCTACCAATTCCATCTCGCGCAGGGATTCGGCGTAGGGTGCGCGGAGGACGCCGCGTTCGGTGACGATGGCGGTGATGTATTTGGCGGGGGTCACATCGAAGGCGGGGTTGCAGATGCCAACGCCGTCGGGGGTGAGCTGCTTGCCGCCGTGGTGAGTGACTTCGATTGCGGCGCGCTCCTCGATGGGAATGGCATCGCCGGTGGCGGTGGCGATGTCGATGGTGGACCAGGGCGCGGCCACGTAGAACGGGATGCCGTGTTCTTTGGCGAGGATGGCGACGTTGTAGGTGCCGATCTTGTTGGCGGTGTCGCCGTTGGCGGCGATGCGGTCTGCGCCGACGACCACGGCCTGGATGCGGCCGGCGCGCATGAGGCTGGCGGCCATGTTGTCGCAGATGACTGTGGTGGGAATGTTGTCGGCCATCAGTTCCCAGGCGGTGAGGCGCGCGCCTTGCAGGAAGGGACGGGTTTCATCGGCGAAGACGTGAATGCGCTTGCCCTGCTCAACGGCAGAGCGGATAACGCCGAGGGCGGTGCCGTAGCCGCAGGTGGCGAGTGCGCCGGCGTTGCAATGAGTAAGGACTGCGCCTTGGTCGGGAAGCAACGCAGCGCCGAATGCGCCCATGGTGCGGCAGGCGGCAATGTCTTCCTCATACATGGCGTGCGCTTCAGCAAGGATTCTTTCCTTGATCTGTTCGAGGGTCGCGTTTTCTTCAAGCAGAGCCGCAAAAAGGCGCTTCATGCGGTCAATGGCCCAGAAAAGATTGACGGCCGTGGGGCGGGTTGCGGCGAGCCGGGCGCAGATGGCGTCGAATTCCGGGGCGAAGAGATGCGGCGTGAGGGCTGTGGTGCGCTGCGCGCCCAGGGCGATGCCGTACGCGGCGGAGACGCCGATGGCCGGCGCGCCGCGGACGACCATTGTCTCGATAACGATGGCTACTTGTTCATAGGTGGTGGCGAGGACGTAGCTTTCCTCGAGAGGGAGCTTGGTCTGATCGATGAAGCGGACGCCGTTAGGGGTCCATGCGAGGGTGGGAATCATGCAGTTCCAGTGTAAATGGTGAACGAAGCGGGAGGGAAACAGCCTCTCATCGACAACGTGATCTCGACGGAAATCGGCTTCACGAAGCGAAAGAAATAAACGACAGGAAGCCCGTTTGTGCGGCCCTGTAACAGACCCTCTGTGAAACCTAGGGCCAATCTTGCGCACCGTGGAAGATGCGCGAAATCTCAATCGCATTCGGTGCGAGCCGATAAACGACGATGTGAGGCAGAGGTGCGAAGGTAAGTTCGCGCCAACCCGCCATGCGGCGGCTGGCCCGTCCAAGATTAGGGAAATCCACCAGGCGGCCACACTCTTCGTAGATCGTTTGAGCAACGCGTCTGGCGGCCTCGGGGTTGTCGCGTTCGATCCATTCGCAAATGTGCTGTAAATCTTCTGC
>PMOF01000242.1:702-5295 GCA_003162495.1 Acidobacteriaceae bacterium | reverse complement strand
CGCGCTCGATGCGCTCGCCGGACAAATCACCGCAGACGATATGCGCGCAATGAACGAAGCCATCGACGGCCAGCATCGCGATCCCGCGGATGTGGTACGCGCGTTTCGCAACCGAAAAGGACTCTGACGCCAACTCAATAATTTATAAAAAGCGCCGTTCTATTTCCTCTTGCGTGGCTTTCCTGCCAGTCGCGTTTTCCCGACGGTTGCATGCGCCCGCCAGAAAGCTTCAGCTACCTTCGGCCCAATGTCATGGGATTTTAGTTGTGCTTCCCTTTGAAAAATGCGCCGGTACGTGAGCGGCCCCAGCAGCAGCGCCATCGTCAGATCGAAATCAAGCGTAGCGGGCAGCAAACCGCGCTCAATGCCGCGCCGCAAAATGCGTTTTAGGCATTGTCGCGGCGGCTCCATCGCCCGGTGTCGCCAGGCCTTGCTGAATTCCTTATGCACGGCTGAGTAAGCGATCATGGTCGGCATAACGCGATCGCGATCGGCATCGAACCGGTCCGGCGGCCTGCGGCTGAGCACAGTGGCCAGATCTGCGCACAGGTCGCCCGAATCCACATCTTCCGGCTCGCGGTCCAGGCCGTTGATGAAGATCATGACCTCCATCAACAGCGCTTCTTTGTCGGCCCAGTGCTTGTAAATAGTCGCCTTGCTTACACCCGATGCCTGGGCGATTGCATCCATGCTGGTGGCGTCGATGCCGCGCTCGCCAAACAGGCCGAGCGCGGCGCGAAGAACTTTCTCGTGAGCTTCGGTGCTTCGCGTTCTCGCCATCGTTATATTTCAATCTTGGAGAAGCGATACGCACCGAACACCAGCAGAATCGATCCCACCACGATCAGCACAATCAGATCGGTGAAGCCGCCAAAGACGGTCTTGCCCAGCAGCACGGATCGCATGCCATCGATACCATACGAGAGCGGATCGAGCGAAGTGATAATCGCAAGCAACCTGGGCAATCCCACCAGCGGAAACAATGCGCCGGAAAGAAAGTAGATGGGCATCACCAGGAAATTCATGATGAGTTGAAAGCCCTGCATGTCTTGCAAGCCGGAGCCTATGGCCACGCCCAGCGCCGCGAACAACAACGCGATCAACACCATAAATCCCATGGCAAGCGGCACGGTGTAGAAATGAATCGGGCGAAAACCGGCGATCACGCAAACCGCCATCACCAGCAGCCCCTGAATAATGGCTACTGTGGACCCGCCGAGCGTGCGACCGATCATAATCTGGATGCGCGGCACCGGCGCCACCAGCGTCTCTTTCAAAAATCCGAACTGGCGATCCCATAGCAGGCCAAGCCCGGAAAAGATCGATGAAAACAACACCGACATGCCGATCACGCCCGGCGCCACGAATTGCAGATAGTTGCCATTGCCTGCGCGCTGAAACACCGGCCCCAACCCGAAGCCGAGCACCAGCAGATAAAGCATCGGTTGGCCCAGCGAAGCCACAATCTGCGCCCTAGAGCGCGAGTATCGCTTCAGTTCCCTCAGCCAGAGAATGTAGATTGCGCTCATCGCTTGCCTCCACTCCACATGCGCGCAAACTGCCGCATCGCGTCGGCCGAGTCCGCGCTCTCGTCGCGAATGGTCGATCCGGTTAGTTTGAGGAATGCCTCTTCCAGGCTCTCAGTGCCGGTCTGCTCCTTGATCGCCTTGGGCGTTCCCTGGGCCACCAGCTTGCCGTGGTCGATGACCCCGATGCGATGCGCTACGCGGTCGGCTTCGTCCATGTAGTGCGTGGTCAAAAAGACTGTGACCTTTTCCGCCTCGTTGACTTTCCTGACGTGATTCCAAAGTTGGTTGCGGCTCTGCGGATCAAGGCCCAGCGTCGGCTCGTCGAGAAACAGAATCCTCGGCGTGTGCAGAAATCCGCGCGCAATCTCCAGGCGCCGCTTCATGCCGCCGGAAAATTTCTTAACCTGATCATTGCGCCGCTCCCAGAGTTCGAAGAGCTTCAGCAACTCCTCCATGCGGGGCCGCCGTACCTTGTGAGGCACGTGGTAAAGAACCCCATGAACCTCCAGGTTTTCCCACGCCGTCAGGTCGCCGTCCAGGCTGGGATCCTGGAACACAATTCCAAATCGCTTGCGGGCTTCATTCTGGCGCACGCTGGGGTCGAGGCCGTCCAATTCGATCTCGCCGCTCGTAGGTTTCAGCAGCGTTGTCATCATTTTGATGGTGGTGGTTTTGCCCGCCCCGTTGGGACCGAGAAAGGCAAAAATCTCTCCCTCTTCCACTTCGAACGAGACATCGTTCACGGCGGTAAAGGAGCCAAAGGTTTTCACAAGGTTGCGCACCCTGATCATCGACAAGCCTCCCGATAGAAACAATACTGAACGGTTTAGTTCAGTCTGTCAACAGTCAACTGCATTTTTCCAGGTAGAACTCTGCGGAGACTCAATCGCCGGCGTGCATCTATGCCTGCGGAGTTTTCAGATTCGTTTTAGTTTTCGATTCTCCGAGTTTGATTGCCTCGGCCTGAGTCTTCGTTGGCTCAAATTCCCGCTCGGCAACTTCAACAGGGCTCGCAATGGGATCAAGACCAAGCATCGCATCGACGCGGTAGCCCGCAGCCTCCGCAGCAGCCAACGCCGCGTCGACCCCGTTACGCATCTCCCGAATTGCGGCGCGATCAGGCTTATCTTCGCAGCCCATCCGCAGCAGCGACGGCATCAGCAACCACCAAAGCAGTTCCTCATACGATTCGCGAACCAGGTAGGCATGACCCTTGGCGCCGTGAACACCGGTCAGCCAGCGCACATCCGGGTCGTGCCACAAAGACGGCGCCACGGCCAGCGAGAGCGCAGGCTTCTCTTCCGCGTTCGCTTCGGGTGGATGTGCAGGCGCAGCCTTTTCGGCCGGAGTGGCCGCCGCCGAGGCATCGACCTTGACCGCTTTACCCGAAATCGTTTCGGGCTCGGCTTCAGTGACTGCAGCCTCTTCCCTGCCGGCTTCCTTGCCGACACCCGCTCCGGTAAGCAGCACCACCTTGATGCGGGCCGCCACGCGCCAGCCCTCTTCGCCCTCGAATCCCAGCGCGCCAAAGGCCTGGGCAAACGGTTCCCGCAACCGCAGGCGGTCAAACAAATCCAGCGCCACGCGTTCAGGATGATCCGCGTCAATCGATTCGGCAAGCAACTCCAGCGCACCCCAGGCCAGCACCGGCCCCCACATGGCTGTAGCCGTGAACTGCGGACTGGGGCTGGGCAGCACGCGCCGCGCGGCCGCAGTCCACGGAGCCGGNNGCAGCAAGCAGAAAACTCTCGCAGAGCGACCACGCCAGTTCAAAGAACTCACTCCGCTCCCTCTCGATTTTTTTGTTCGCGCCCGAGCCCTCGGGCCCGCCGCCCAGGGAGCGCGGATGCTCGGCCAGGTCGGCAAGCAGGCGCACAATCGCCGGATCGAGCTGCCGGCGGAGCGCATCATGCACCGGCTGCAACTCCAGATTTACCAGCGCATCGTCCAGGTTGGGAACACCTCTCCCGTTGAGCTGATCGCACAATCGGTCCCAGCGCTGATGCGCCGTAACCCTCAGCTCGCGCCAATCCAGAAAGACGTGGCACTGGTAGGCGTACAGATCGAACGTGAGACCGTGCTCGCAGAGATCCTTGGCTCGACGCAGGTATTCAAGCCCGGTAAACAAGTCGCGCCACGCGAGGATCGGCGCCGTGTCTCCGCTCAACCCCAGGCCTTCGTGCAGGCGCCGCTGGCGCAACTGCCCGGCTCCCTTGTCGGCGTAGGCCGCGGAGAAGTCGATCGTGCCGCGCGTGGCGCCGTAGCGGTTGTTGTAGACCACCAGGGCGCGTTCGCCGCCGTTTCGATTCGAATAGGCGAAGATGTTTTCATCCACCGAGCCGTTGTCCTGAAAAAAATCGTAAAGCAGAAAGTTGCTGCTCTCCGCAAACAGCCATCGCCGCTGCAACAGGGGCGCAATCTCGCGCTCGTGGCGCTCCACCAGCCAGTGATCGGCCGTTTCATCGTAGCGCGGCCGCTGATACTCCATCCCATATTTCTCGGTGAAGCCCTCAATCTGGCCGTGCCCAAACATAGGCAATCCGGGCAGAGTAGCCATCATCGCGGCCACGCCGAAACACTTGTCCCCCGTGCCAAACTGGTCAATGGCCGTGCGCTCGTCCGGATTGCTCATGAAGTTCACATAGCGCTTCATGATGTCCGGGTCAAACTCCAGCGTCTGTTTGATCACTGAGCGATACTTGGCGTTATCCTCATCGCGCAGCATGACCATGAACGCGCTGTTATACACGCGATGCATGCCCAGGGTGCGGACAAAATAGCCTTCCATGAGCCAGAACGCCTCTGCCAGCAGCAGCGTGCCGGGAACTTCAGCAGCCACGCGATCCACCACTTCGCGCCAAAACTCATGCGGCATGCAGCGGTCAAATTCCGCCTGGCTCATGCCATATTCCGCGCGCGATGGGATGGCGCCGCTCGAACCCGGCCCGGGAAACCACAGCCGATGAAAATGCCGCTTGGCCAGAGTCATGGCCGCGTCAAACCGGATCACCGGAAACAGCCGCGCCACATGCAGAATGGTCTGAATCACGTGCTCCCGCACCGC
>PMOF01000242.1:0-593 GCA_003162495.1 Acidobacteriaceae bacterium | reverse complement strand
GAGATAAACCACTCCGGATGCTCGATCACCCAGGGCGAGTCGATGCCCATGTGGTTGGGCACCATGTCGCTCGCCAGCCGCAGGCCGTGCGCATAGCACCGGTCGCGCAGGTGTGTGTAGGCGTGATCGCCGCCCAGATCGTCGGCGATGCGGTAATCGAACAGCGAGTAGGCCGAAGCCACTGCGTCCTGATTCCCGCAGAGTTGCTTGATGGTCTTCGAGGCGCGGCTCCGCTCCCATACGCCGATCAGCCACAGCGAATTCAGCCCCCGGCGCNNCCAGACATAGGTGCTCTTGGCGATCAGCACCGTGTTCGGCATCCACGCCGTGTCCTGGCTGAACTTCTCATACTCATGCGCCGGATCGCCGAACACCGGAACGTCAGCGTGACTGGTAATCGAAGGCCATTGCTGCTGTCCGCTCTCCCGGCGGCGCCTGGCCGCTGCATCCGCGGCGGCGCGCGCCTCAGCGGCGGACGGATTAAACTGCATCCAGATGGCCAGTTCTTCTTCGCGAAGGACTTCACCCGCCATCAGCAGCAGCCTCGCCAAACTGTCGCCCAGCAGCGGCTTCCATAACCGCCGGATGAGCGC
>PMOF01000143.1:13517-15301 GCA_003162495.1 Acidobacteriaceae bacterium | reverse complement strand
CCAGACCCCATGCTTGCCAAGCGCCAGCAGATTCTTGGCGCCGTCGCGCTTCGCGTAGTCCCAGCGAAAGCCGTCCAGCGAAACCAGCACCACATAATGCCGGCTTTGCGCTTTGGCTGAGTTGGGCCCATTGTCGATGTGGATGAGCGGCAGGGCTGGATTTTGCCCTGGCAACGCATAAGGTTGCTGTGCAGCCAGGGCGAGCCCCAGGGCCAGCGCAAAACCTGCCAGGCCCATCCGGCCCAGCGCACGAAGACGCATCGAAAGTACCTCCGCACCAGCTTATCGCACCGCAATGGCGTCTTGAGAGCAGGTATATCTACGCTGCCCTGCTTGAGCAGTGACTCGTTGCCGTGGTGGAACGGGAGCTGGGGCGATAGCTCGACACCGGGACTTGCTTGAATTGCTTGCGCGGACCTTGCGGCGATTGTGGTATACGTTTCCGCATGACTCGCCGCGGTGTTTTGCTCGCCTATCTCTTTACCGCCATTGCCTTCGCCTTAGCCGCAGCCCCCTCGCATGCTCAGAATCCCGCGCCCACGCCCCCCATGGGGTGGAACAGTTGGGATGCATATGGACTCACCATCAACGAAGCTGACTTCAAGGCCAACGTCGCGGTGCTGGCGGGGATCAAGCAGTATGGGTGGCAGTACGCGGTGATCGACGAGGGTTGGTACATGGCCGATCCATTCGCCGCCCACCTGCTGGAACGAAAGTATCTGTGGAATGAAAACGGGATTTTGATTCCCGTGGCCAGCCGGTTTCCGTCGGCGGCCGGCGGCGCGGGATTCAAACCGCTGGCGGAATGGGTTCATGCGCAGGGCTTGAAGTTCGGCATCCATATTGTGCGCGGCATTCCGCGCCAGGTGGTGGAGCAGAACCTGCCCATCGCGGGATCGAGCTTTCATGCCCAGGATGCGGCGGACACCAGTTCGCCCTGTCCCTGGGATGATGGCAACTGGGGCGTCAAAGACAACGCCGCGGGGCAGGCATACTATGATTCCATGCTGATGATGTACGCGAGCTGGGGCCTGGATTACATCAAAGTGGATTGCATCAGCGACCGCCCCTACAGGATCACGGAGATCAAGCAGATTACCGCGGCGATCAAGAAAAGCGGACGCCCGATTGTGCTCAGCCTTTCGCCCGGTCCGACGCAACTCGAGCACGGTGCCGAAGTGGGCGAGTACGCGCAGATGTGGCGCATCTCGGACGACCATTGGGATGGCTGGACGTTTCCCCACAAGCCGGGGGATGGAGACTTTCCGTCCGGGATTCGCGAGATGTTTGATCTGCTGGCAAAGTGGGCGCCGTATGTGAAGCCGGGCGACTGGCCGGACGCGGACATGCTGCCGGAAGGGTCGCTGACCCCGCACCCGGGATGGGGCGAGCCGCGGCAGTCGCGCGAAACGCAGGACGAGCAGCGGTCGGAGTTTACCTTGTGGGCGATCGCGCGGTCGCCATTGATTCTGGGCGCGAATTTGACCAAGCTCGATGAGTTTACGCGCGGGTTGATCACGAACAAGGAAGTGATCGAGATAAATCAGAAGGCGGTCAAGGTCGGTGAATCCAGCACGTATCCGGAAGACCCGCAGCGACCACGCTATTGGTCGGCCGTCACCGGTGGCGCACATCCGGCGCGCTACATCGCCGTGTTCAACCTGAAAGATGTCGCGTTGATCCGCGATCTACCGTGGAGTTCTTTCCATCTCACCGACGAAAGCCATGCAGCGTTCGACGTTTGGAATAGAAAGCCTGTTCCCTCTGGTAAGTTACTGCACGTG
>PMOF01000143.1:7921-13489 GCA_003162495.1 Acidobacteriaceae bacterium | reverse complement strand
TCTTTGATGCCTATTCTGCGTTCCTTTTTTATTGCTCTCTCTCGAAATCGCAGTATGCGCAGCTTCAGCGAGCGGTCCAGCGTGGGCCGGCGGCTGAGTTCGCGGTTCGTGGCCGGCCTGGAAATTGAAGATGCGCTGCGAGTGGCAGAGGCCGTGAATCGGCAGGGCATGGCGGTGACCCTGGATTCGCTGGGCGAGAGCGTCAGCTCAGAGGCCGAGGCGCACAAGGCCGCCGAAATCTATCACCAGCTGCTGGACGCGATTGCCGAGCGCAAGTTGAACGCCAACATCAGCGTGAAACTGACCCAGATGGGTCTGGCCCTGTCACCCGAGCTCGCCGGAGCCATTGCAGAGAGCCTGGCCATGCATGCCGCCGCGACGGGCAACTTTCTGCGCATCGATATGGAAGACTCGCCGGTAACTCAGGTTACGCTTGATATTGTGCAGCGCCTGCATGCGCGGCCGGAATTACGCGGAGCCATTGGAATCGTGATCCAGGCCTACCTCTACCGGTCGCAGGCTGACATTGAACAACTGCTTGCCGACGGCATCCGGGTGCGGCTCTGCAAGGGCGCGTACCTGGAGCCGGCCGAGGTGGCGTTCCCCAGCAAGGCGGACGTGGACGCAAATTATATAAAGCTGAGCGGGCTGCTGCTGCAGAGCCCCATCTACCACGGCCTGGCCACTCACGACGAAGCCATGATCGCGGCAGCTAAATCCTTCGCCGGCCTGCATGGCATTTCACCCAGCCAGTTTGAGTTTCAAATGTTATTCGGCGTGCGGCGCGACTTGCAGCGGAAGCTGGTCAACGAGGGCTACAACGTGCGCGTTTACATTCCCTTTGGCCGCGAGTGGTATCCCTACTTCATGCGCCGGCTGGCCGAACGGCCGGCAAATGTGCTGTTCCTCGCCAGGAATTTTTTCCGCTCCTAAGACACATGCGTTCCCTTCCTGATAAATGTTCCGGTCGTAAAACCATTTCAATTGCGATCAGGCCGAGAATCGGGAGCGGCAGCACTCTCATCTGCGCCATTCGTCCGGTTGCGCCGTTTTTTGTCTGGAGAGTTCCGCCTTCTCATCAAGAACGACGCTCGGCACATGCGACATTCCCACGGAAAGTAACCGAGCAGCGGATAGACTCTTTCTTGCAGGAAGCCTTTTCTTTCTGTCCGATACACTCGGTGACTGCCGCAATTCTTACACTGGAGGTCCGTGGGTGTTTCAACCTTTTGCGAAGAGATTCCGGGCACCGTAGCACACCTCTGGAAGAGAAATTCAATTCAAGCCTGCACTGCCCCGTGTCTCCCGATAGGCTGGGCTCCTGGCGCAAACCAGAAAGTCCGAGAAATCGGTTAAAAGGCCTGCTACCTTCGCGATTGAGAATCGATGCACGGAGGAAGAAAATTCTTAAGTGCAGACAGACAGAATTGTACCGCATGATTTCACACGAATGTAAGGCAACATGCGATCTTCGGTCGTTGCGCGCCGCGCCTGATCAGTGCGTTAGCCCTTGAGCCTCGCGAGTCCATGCAGCGCCAGATCGGTGAGCGCCCGGGCAAGGGCGCGCGAAGCGTTCAGCGATTCCGGCCGCTCCAGCCGAATCCCAAGTTTGGCCGCCTCTCCGCGAAACAAGATATCAACATCGTAGAGTATTTCAACATGGTCGCAGAGAAAGCCGATCGGTTGCAGGGTCAGAGCCCTCACGCCCTCGGCGGCGATCAATGCAAGCGTCTCTTCGACCGAAGGCCCGATCCATGGGCCCCCGCTGGCTCCCTGGCTCTGGAAGGCGAACCACCAGCGGCTGATTTCCGGAACCCGCGCCGCCACCAGCTCCGCGGTGTGCCGGGCCTCGTCCGCGTAGGGGTCGGCAGACGGGCTCGCGCCCTCACCCGGCCAGAGTCGCGGCTGGCCTGCCTGCACCTCACCGGCGGCCGGCGGCTGTACGGTGCGTGTGGGCACGCTGTGGGCAGTGAACAGCACCGGCACGGGAGCGCCGGTTTCAGCAGCCAGCTTGCTCAGCGCGGGGCGCAGCCGCTCAGCAAACGCCTCCGCAAGCAACGGATGCTGTGCCCAGCCGTCAGTAAAATCAATGCGCAGCGCCCCGGCCTCGGCCTGCACGGCGCGGCGGTAAAGGCCCACGCTGGTGCGCGAGTTCTGCGGCGCCATGCAAATCACCGCGGCCTCTTCCACGCCATCGTCGCGCATCTTCCGCACCACGTCGGGGATGTAGGGCTTCCAGTTGCGCATGCCCACGTAGACCGGTGCCGCCGTTCCCTGGGCGGCCAGTTCAGCTTCAACAAGGCGACCCTGTTCGAGAGTGATTTCAGTCAGCGGGCTGCGGCCGATAAGCGAGTAGCGGTGCTGAATCTCTTCGATGACCAAGAGCGGCAGCGGACGGCCGCTGACCACGTTGCGCAGGTACTCGGGAATCTGCTCGACGGTCTCCGGGGTTCCGTGAGCGAGGAGGAGGACGGCTTGTTTAGCCATTGACCGGTACGACCTTGCTCTCGAGCCGGAACTCGCGGACCATGCGCGCGACAGCCTGAACGTTTTCAACCGGCGTCGTGGGCACGATGCCATGGCCGAGATTGAAGATGTGGCCTGGACGGCCGTTCGCGGCGCGGAGAATCTCTTTCACACGCAATTCGAGAATCTCAATCGGAGCGAAGAGTGTGATGGGGTCCAGGTTGCCCTGCACCGCGTGACCGTGGCCCACGGCGCGCCAGCCTTCATCGAGGGGCTGGCGCCAGTCGAGGCCGATCACGTCGGCGCCGGTGGCGGCCATTTCGGAGAGCAGGCCCGCGGTTTCAACGCCGAAGTAGATCACCGGCACGCCCATCTGCTGAACCGAACGGATAAGGCGCTTGGTCGCCTCGAAGACGTACTCGCGATAGTCGGCCAGGCCCAGCGAGCCCACCCAACTGTCGAAGATCTGGATCACGTCGGCCCCGGCCTGCACCTGAAGGCGGCAAAACTCCTCCAGGACTTTCACGATCTTGTCCAGCAGCAGGCGCCACGACAGCGTATCGCGGTACATCATCTGCTTGGTGTGGATGTAATTCTTCGATCCACCGCCCTCGATCATATAGCTGGCCAGGGTGAAGGGCGCGCCGCAAAAGCCGATGATGCCCAGGCGGTCGCGGAAGTGGGCAGCCACCTTCTGGATGGCGCGGGCCACATAGGCCAGGTCGTCGGCGCGGTCGGTGCGCAGAGCGCGGACATGCTCCGCAGTGCGAACCGGATGATGAACCACGGGCCCTTCGCCGGCCTGAAATTCGAAGGGCAGGCCCATAGGCTCGAGCGGCAGCAGCAGATCGGCGAAGATAATGGCCGCGTCTACGCCCAGCTTTTCCGCCGCGGTGATGGTCACCTCGGCGGCCAGGTCGGGCTGCTTGCAGATTTCGATCAGGGTGTGGTGCTTGCGAACGTCGCGATACTCCTGCATGTAGCGGCCTGCCTGGCGCAGGAACCACACCGGGGTGCGATCGACGGGGCGGCGCAGGCAGGCGCGGATAAAGCGGCTGCCGTCGAGAATGGTATCGGCGCCGGCGTCGACCACCACAGGCTTTTCGCGGGTTGGCTCCATAGGGATAATTTTAACCGGGCCATGCGGAATGGCCCGGCCTTACACGGCGGCGCGGAGATCGAATTTCTTTGCAACGGGTTCGACAATCTGCACAACGCCGTGTCCGGGATTGACTTGCTCCCGAAGGCGGATGAGTCCAAGAGCCTTGAGCTTATTCACATCCCTGGTCACCGAGCCTCGGTTGCGGCCCAGCTCCTCAGCGAGCGCGGATATGCTAAGGCGCTTTCTCCTGGCAACCTGGCAAAGCCGGATGCGCTCAGCGGTCAGACATTCGAGCAAATGCAGCGGGTCGGCGAAGGTGATGATCCTCTCCGATTCGAGGCGTTCGCCTTTGTCCATTTTTTCCAGGCGCGCAAGCGAGCGCTGTACATGCCCTTCGAGTCCGTCGCTGAACACTTTGGTCTTCATCTCTTCTCCTTGTAGCCGTTGCGAATTTCCTCTACTTCTCGATAGAAACGCCTCGCCGTGGCTTGGTATCCTTGAAACTCGACCGGCTTGACCCGGCCCATGAAATGGCGTTCGTGTATTCCATGTGCGTTGTCAAAGCCCAGGATGCGGCCGTGATCGGCTCTGAACAGGTGCGGGAGGAGGAAGGCGAGATTGTAGCGAACCACCTGCTCTTCTTTGTCGACCCAGACATCCTCGCGCAGGATGCCGACTCCGCCGGCACATCGAAAATCAGATTCATAGTCGGTCACTTTGCGCAGGCGGACGTTTCTGCCTATGAAGAGATATTCGCACAGATGATGCGCATTGCACAACATCTGCAAACGGACGGTAGTGGTTCAAACTGCACCACTACCAAACGGACTCACAGGCAATCATCAGCTTCAAAACCCGTCCGCCACAAAAAAATCGGCCCCCGTTTTTAACGGGGGCCAAGTTGCCTTGGTTCTCTCGTTTATCGAGAGCTTGATTGGCGGCCAACGGCGGGGTGGCCGTGGGCGCGGAAAAGCCTCGGGGGAGGGCTGCGGCTACTGCCGCTCCGCGCCGGTCGAGGAAGCTGCGCCTTGGGGAGGGGCTGTTTCCTGGGCCGCCAAACTGTTTTCCATCAACCGGATGTGGACAGTGCTGGTCCGGATCCGCTTGGGCTTTGCATCGGCATCTTGATCGCCGGCGCTGGCCATTTGCGCGTTTCCGAGAGCAACTGCATGCATACGGTAGACGGGAATGTCATGTTGGGTGACGAGATAGCGCTCGACCGCTGCGACCAGGCGATCCGAACTCTGGATGCCTGCGCCGCCCTTGAGTGGGGAATGCGCCTCGACTTCGAGGATGTAGCCTCTTTGGTTGGAAACGCTGGCCGCCAGGTCGTCCAGTTGCTTGCGGGCCGCATCCGACAACATCGGCTGGCCGCCGCGGAAGGTAACTTCCGCCTCTGTAACCTGGTGGTACTGGTCAAGCCCGTTCACGGTGGCGTTCAACGTGTCCACATGACCGGACGCGCCCTGAGCTGTGGTGCTAGCTGCTTGCGCCTGGGCACTCGCCGCGGTAGCGGTCTGGTTGGCCGCATCGGCCGCAGCCTGCGCCTGGTGGATGCCGGCCTGGGCACGCGCATCCAAATCCTGAATATCCCTGGCGTTCTTGGCGTTCACGCTATCCAGTTCGGTGAGCCGGTCGTTAATTGGATCCGTCTGTTTCTTCACCCACTTTTTGCGGGCCATGGGATTCACGCGTCCCCAGAAACCCTCCTTCGGAGTGTTCATGGTGGGCGAAGCCGCGGGTTGCTGTTGGGTTGTAGCAGCAGGCGTGCTCTGAGATGCCGCGTCAGGCTGCGCCTGCTGGGCGATTGCGGGGACTCCAATTGCAGATGCCAGCACAAGTATGGCTAACTGGCCGGGGAATGGGTGCGAAGTGATTGCTTTAATGGACATGGATTGAGCCTTCCTCGCGTTGTAGGGTGGTCTCCGCAGATAAAATGATCTGCGAGATGAGCTGTGCTGTCCGCTCGCCCTAGGAATAGCAATACGCATGCCAAAGCC
>PMOF01000143.1:1330-7910 GCA_003162495.1 Acidobacteriaceae bacterium | reverse complement strand
TGGCCTATGTAAATGTTGCGGGATCAAGTACTTTCTACCCGGTAAGACCAGCTCAAAGCGGACTATTTTGGGTAATAATATACTTCGCAAAATGGAGGGATGCCGTAGGACTATGCGGGAGACGGCGGGATAGTTTTAGCTTAAGGTCCGTAAGCGTGAACGAATTCGCAACGCTGCCCAAAAGAATACGACAGCCGCAATCATAGATATTAAGTATCCGGTGAGAGCCCACCCAGACCATCCCATTGTTCCATCTGTCAGCCGTTTCCTCCATATGGGAGCGCCGAGTACAAGGGTTCCAGACAGGAGGAAATAGGCGATCATCTGAATTTTCAGAAGCCCACGGTTGTTCATTTCTTAGGAGTCTCCTTGCCCTATTTTGTGTCGACATGGATGACGCGCAGTTCGGGATAGGCTCCGTCCCAGTCAGCAGAAACAGCATCGAAGATGAGCCGGAAATCGCGCTCGTCGCCGGGCTTGAGCGGGGCTGCCGAGACCGGCTCAACATCGATGTAGGGTTCGCGAGTGCGGATGAGCTTGAGGGCCAAAGTTTCATTTTGCGCCACTTCATGGGCAAAGCTGCGGAAGAGTACTTGCACGGTGATGCCGGCCACAGTGCGGACGCCTTGGTTGGCGATGTGGCCGTCGAGGTAAGTGACCTTGCCGCCGGACAGGCTAGTCGATTCGCTCATCGACAGGTTGGTGATCGGAAGGCTGGACGCATAAACGTCGGGAGCGGCGGAGATGGGCGTCACGGTCGGCGCTGTCTTGCCGCGCTCGAGCATGAACACGGCAACGGCAGCCACGATGAGCACGACCGCAGCCGCTATGGTCAGCGGAAGCCATGCGCGCTCCTGGGGCTGGGTTTCGGAGGCCGGGTTGGAGAGATCGCTCACCAGCGGATTTTACACCGTCCCCGAAGGAATCGCCCGGCATCCCCCGTTCTGTTATGGAGAACACGCTTTCTGGAAATTGGCCGATAGACATTGTGTGCGTCAGAATTTTTATCGACTGCAATCTTTGGAATCCACGACACATGTGAAGCGTCTAAGAACGCAAGCGCGCAGGGAACCGGCATCGTCTCTCTACCGTATCCCTTGCCGAAAGGCACTGAAAGGCAGTCCTCGATGCAGCCCTCATCCAAAATCGCATCCGCCTCCACGTCCGCGCCCCATGCAGATTCCACACAGCCCCGCACGCTGGATGAGCTGACTTACCAGGTGGTGACCATTGCCGTCGCGCTGCTGCTGCTGGGCAGCCTTTGGGCATATTGATCGCCTGATGAGCGGGAACCGGGAAAATTGGGCGATGTCTGCAAGATTATTTGGCTTGGGAGTTTGAGCCGGGGGACGCTGCCCGGAGCATGGCCACGAGATGCCAGCCGACGGTCGCAAAAACTGCCACCAGAGATACCGGTACAAGGGCCAGAGAAAGGCTGCCGCTGCCGTTCCGCACCGCCCCCACAATGGACCATTGAATCCAGGCAAACAGGCACATCAGTTCCGCCTTCAGACTGACAATCATTCGCACTGAGAGCGCTTGCAGACGGGGACGGTTTTGCGGCGTCACGCGGACTGGGTAGTGGAAGACCGCAGGAAAACGCGACGTCAGCGTGATGCCCAGATAAATCGCCAGGGCCACCAACGGCAACAGCAGCAAGGCCGAGGGTGAGCCCCATCCGTTCGGTCTGCCTACCAGATCGAAGTGAGTGGGAATCCGGTCCGGCAGCCGCTCGGGTCCGTAAAGGGTGCGCAAAGTGATCCAGAATAAGACGGCCAGGGCTCCCAGGCTAATCGCTTCCAATATCTTGCGCATGGAATCCTTCCTGACGTGGTCTATTATCTAAACGATACACCTGTGGATGGTCTGTTGATATGCTTCCTGAACGTGAAACCAGGGCCGCAAATGCGCGGCGCGCGTGCACGGCGTCTGGCTCCGGGAGAAAGTCGCGCCATATCCCTCGCGTACCATAGAACGGCTAAAGCCCTGGCCCCGGAAGCGGGTGAGAGGAGTGTGTGTTTTGAGCTTGTCTTGGACAAAAGAGACCGCGCGTCTGGCGGCGGCATTCATCGCAATGACGGCTGCATCGACGTCAACCGGGGCGCTGCCTGCGGGCGCTCAACAGTCAAATCCGGAGCAGCCGGATCAGTACACCTGGCTGGAAGATATCCACGGTGAGCGGCCAATGGCCTGGGTGAATGCAGAGAACGCCCGGACGGCGGCGGTGCTCGAGAAGGACAGTCACTTTGCGCCTCTCGAGGCCGACGCACTGAAGGTGCTGGAGTCTCCGGAACGGTTGGCGATGCCGCAGTTTCGCGACGGCGTGGTCTACAACACATGGCGCGATGCCGAGCACGTACGGGGAATCGTGCGCCGCACCACGCTCAAGGATTATCTGACCGCTGAGCCGAAGTGGGAGACGGTGCTGGACTACGATGCACTCTCAAAAGAGGACAAGCAGAGCTGGGTTGGCAAGGGGCTGGATTGCCTGCAGCCCGATAATGAACTGTGCCTGGTGGGGCTCTCGGCAGGCGGTGAGGACGCGATTACCCTGCGTGAGATGAACCTGAAGACGGGCAAGTTTGTCGAGGGTGGATTTGTGCTGCCGCGCGGCAAGCAGGGAGTGGCCTGGGCGGACAAGGACACGCTGCTGATTTCGCGCGATTGGGGTCCGGGCACCATGAGCGAGGCCGGTTACCCGATCACGATACGGGAATGGAAGCGCGGCCAGCCGCTGGAATCTTCCAAAGAAGTGTTTCGCGGAGATACCAAAGACAACGGGTATGGCGACGAAGCCCACGTGTTCTATGACGGGCAAGGCCATCGCGCCGTGATTCTGGGGCGTAGCCGCACCACCTTTGAGGAAGAGAACTTCCTGCTGTTGCCGAGCGGGGCAAAGAAGCTGGCCCTGCCGTTGAAGTCCGAAGTGAATGGCCTGCTGAGCGGTCAGTTGCTGGTTACGCTGAATGAGGATTGGACGCCTGAGGGACAGACGCATTCCTTTGCGCAGGGGTCAGTGGTTTCGCTGGCGCTGGACGCGGTTGAAAAGGATCCGGCGCACTTGAAGCCTATCGTGGTGTTCGCGCCCACCGCTCAGGAGTTTGAACAGGAGGTGGCGGTCACCAGGAACCACCTGGTCCTGACTACCCTCGAACATGTACAGGGGCGCGCCTACGTATACACATTTGGCAGCGGTGGCCAGTGGACACAGGAGCGGCTTCAGGTGCCGGAAAATCAGACGGTCGGGATTGTAACGGCCAGCCACACGGATGACCGATTTTTTGTGGCCCTGACTGGTTTTCTAACCCCGACCTCGCTGTGGCTGGGCGATGCGGCAAATAGGTCGTTCGCTCTGGCCAAGTCGCAGAAGCCGCTGTTTGATTCGAGCGCTGATGTTGTGGAGCAGTTGGAGGCAACCTCAAAAGATGGGACCAGGGTGCCCTACTT
This sequence comes from Acidobacteriaceae bacterium, assembly GCA_003162495.1. Lineage (GTDB taxonomy): Bacteria > Acidobacteriota > Terriglobia > Terriglobales > Acidobacteriaceae > Telmatobacter. The sequence goes on along the minus strand of PMOF01000143.1, from coordinate 4,463 downwards.
TGTGGTGCATCGCAAGGATATGAAAGATGACGGATCCAATCCCACGCTGCTGACCGCCTATGGCGGGTTCCAGCTCTCCGAGACCCCAGGCTACTCCCCGGTGATGGGAAAGCTGTGGCTGGAGCACGGGGGCGTTTTCGTGCTGGCCAATATCCGCGGCGGCGGCGAGTTTGGCCCGGCCTGGCATGAGGCTGGGCTCAAGACCCACCGGCAGCGGATTTACGACGACTTCTACGCGGTGGCCGGGGATCTGGTGACGCGCAAGATCACCTCGTCGCGCAGGCTGGGGATCATGGGCGGATCGAATGGCGGCCTGCTGATGGGCGTCGAGTTCACCCAGCACCCGGAGATGTGGAAAGCCGTGGTGATCCAGGTGCCGCTGCTGGACATGCTGGCGTTTGAGCATTTGTCGGCAGGCGCATCGTGGGTGGGCGAGTACGGGTCGGTCTCGGTGCCTGAGGAGCGGGCCTTTCTGGCCTCCATTTCGCCTTATAACCAACTGAAGCCTGATGTGCATTATCCGGAGCCGCTGATCTTTACTACCACCAAGGACGACCGCGTGGGACCGGTGCATGCGCGCAAATTTGCGGCCCGCATGGAGGAGTTTCACGAGCCGTTTCTGTATGACGAGATCACCGAGGGTGGGCACGGCGCCGGCGCGGATAACAAGCAGGAAGCGCGGACGCGTGCCGAATATTTCACCTATCTAATGATGAAGCTGATGGATTGAGCTGCCGGGTGCCCCACGCTTGACCCAGCAGCAATGTGGGTGCCCCATCCTTGCGATTTCTTCAATCGCAAGGGTGGGATTCGCAACGGTCCTCCTGCCAGCCCTCGTTCAGTGAAGTTCGGTTCGATCAGACTCACCTCATGCATCGATCCCGAACCTTGCCAAAGAGCCTTTTGGGCAGTCGAGATGAGATTACTAAGAAGGTTCGCCCACATACAAGTTGGACTACGTGTGGACTTCGCAACGCGATAGACTCACCCCACGAGGTGTTTCTATGCAGAATTACGCCGTCTTCGTAGACGACATGAAAGATGCATCGCAGCCTTTCCAAATCGCAATTGCCCTGTTCCATCGCCGCGGCGGATGCAGCGCGATGGGAGCCCGACGTTATACTTCGAAAGCGGATCTGGCTGTGGATTTGAAACTGCGTCTGAAGTTACCAGATGCGGTAGTTGAAAAATACCTTGCAACGCCAGACCTTCATGAAGTTGTAACGGACCTTCCACTGAGCGACGAAGTAGTTGCTTATCTGGGATCGTAGCTGCCGGGCAGTGAAACCGGCAGCGCAGGAAACGGACAGCGATCGCGCCGGCTGCCCCACCGCAGGTGGTCACCCGAATCGAGCCCGCTTGACGGTCTGGCGGAAGTCTTCGCCGGTCATTTCGACGCGCACGCACATCTCAGCCAGGCGGGAACGCATGCGGTCTCCAATGCGGTCGCCGAGCGTGGGTTCGCGGGCTGCGCGTTCGGGGTCGGTCAAGCCGCCGCCGCCGGCCGCCAGGTCAGGATAGTTGGTGGTGATCAGCGTAGTCTGCTTGTCGTTGTAGCGGGTATTCAGCACCAGCGCGACCGTATCCCAGACCCACTCATTGGGCTTCTGCGCGCCCAGATCGTCCAGCACCAGCACCTCCGCTGCAAAGACCGGCTTCAGCAGTTCCAGCTCTGTGGTATGCACCAGCGGGTTGTAGCTGTTCTGGATATTCTTGAGCAGCTCGCGATAGTCGCAGAACAGTCCCTTGACCCCGCGTTCCTGTACCAGGCGTCGCAGCACCCCAACAGCAAGGTGGGTTTTGCCCACGCCGATGGAGCCGGTAAACAGCAAGCCTTTGCCGCCCGTATCGACCGGGTAAGCATCCACAAATTTGCGCGCGGTCAGGTGCGCGCGGCCCAGCGAGGGGTCAGCGCCGCGAAATGCCGTCTCGTAGCCGTCCATAGTGTAGTGGCGGTAACGCTCGGGGATGTGCGCCGCAGCCAGGCGGCGCTCTTCGCGCGCCATCTCCTGGCACTCGCAGGCGCGGGAAACCCATTGGCCGCCCTCGTTCACCACCCGGACCAGCCCGACTCCATCGCAAATTGTGCAAACGCTCATCTGCATTCAAGCCTAGCGCACCAGGCTGCGAGTCGCCGCGGTGCAGGTCCGGTGCCTTATTGTGGAAAAGGCGTGCCCGGCTGCCGGCAGATTGCCTACAATCAGGGGTCGGGATCGGGGAGAGAAATCGAGGGCCCGAATTAGCGGTCGAGAATCGATCACGGCTGACAATGGAAATTAGGGCAGGGAGAAATTCAAAATGAATCGAATCGTAGCGCGCCATACTTTGTTCGCTGCCGGCCTGCTGGCCGGGTTGTTTGTTCCGCTCCAGCTCACGGCCCAGGAGCCGGCAAGTGTGCCGGAGACCAATGCCCCGCCGCCCGTCATGGTTGCACCCGCGCCCGCAGCCGCTAAGACCACGGCATCCGGTCATCCCGACAACGACTATTGGCGCAAGCACGATGAGCTGATGCTCTCCGATTTTCCGTGGCTGGCGCGATTCAAAGATGCGGACGCCAAGCTGGGGCCGCCTGCGGCTGGCGAGAACCGCGTGGTGTTCATGGGCGACTCGATTACGGAGGCGTGGCACTTCGATGGGCCGGCGGGCTCCTTTGCCGGCAAGCCGTACATCAACCGCGGCATCAGCGGGCAGACCACGCCGCAGATGGTGCTGCGCTTTCGCCAGGACGTGATCGACCTGAAACCCAAAGTGGTGGTCATTCTTGCCGGCACCAACGACATTGCCGGCAACACCGGCCCCGAGACGCCGGCAGAGATTGAAGGCTACATGGCGTCGATGGCCGAACTGGCCGAGGCCAATCACATCCGCGTGGTGCTGTGCTCGATCTTGCCGGCATTCGATTATCCGTGGCAGCGGGGACTGGAACCTGCTCCGAAGATCGACACCCTGAACGCGTGGATCAAGGCATACGCAGCGGAAAAAGGCGATGTCTACGTCGACTTCCACTCGGCCATGAAGGACGAGCGCGACGGGCTGCCCCCCTCGCTGAGCCGCGATGGGGTGCATCCGCTCCCGGCCGGCTACGCGATCATGGCGCCGCTGGTGGAGGCGGGGATTCAGAAGGCGCTGGCGC
>PMOF01000143.1:0-1294 GCA_003162495.1 Acidobacteriaceae bacterium | reverse complement strand
GCGCCCCACAGGATTGACTGGCTTGATGCACTGCGAGGGTGGGCAGTATTGGGCGTTGTGATTACGCATTCGGGACAGACCGCGCATAGTCCGGGCATGGAAGGGAAAATCGCGGCAGCCGGCCAATATGGGGTTCAGCTGTTCTTTGTGGTTAGTGCACTGACGATCAGTATCACTTATGAATCCCATATTGCGCGGTATGGAAGCAGCGTCCGGTCGCAGTTTGCGTGGCTGATCAAAAGGTTTTTTCGTATCGCGCCGATCTATTATCTGGCGGCGCTTTTTTACCCAGTCGAGCAATATGCCATCTATACGGCAAGCCACCAGCGATACGGTTCAACGACAACCGTCCCGAATATACTGGCGAATTTTCTCTTCCTACATACGTGGATACCCTCCGCGAACAATTCTGTTGTGCCCGGCGGATGGTCGATTGGCGTAGAGATGTTTTTCTACCTGCTGGTTCCGTTTGTGTGGCTTATTGCGCCCGTAATGCGCCGCATTGCGGTGCTTGGCATCGGCGCGGCTGCTTTCCTGATTGCCACGGTAGTCGTCTGCAAGCTATCGACGGGGAGTTACGATGTTGTGGACAACGGGTATTTTTACTACTGGTTTCCAACCCAGGCCCCAGTCCTGGTTATTGGACTGATCTTCTATTTCGCTCGCGGGCGCAGGTTGCAGAGCGCGCAAAGTGCGGTAGCCGCCGCGGGTTGCCTGATTGGCTTCCTGCTTTGCATTCCAGCGGGCCTCTATTTTGGTATCGGAATGGAAGTCGCACCGGTCGTCGTCCCGACCATCTTTGCCGCTTCCTTTATTTTTCTTATACTCAGCCTGCGGGGATGGATCAAAAGCATCGTTGTAAACAAATATGCAATTTTTCTGGGTCAAATAAGTTTTAGTGTTTACATCTTCCATTTCGTCGTGCTCGATGTCATCCGCGGCATGATTCAAGCTGCCCACTTAGACCGGTCGAGCTCATTCACGCTGGTCGCGGTCCTGGTATTGACCCTTGCCTGCACGAGCGTCATCGCCCTGATAAGCAAACGGGCCATCGAAGACCCTGCAATCGCCTATGGGCACGAGCTCAGTCGGGCCATTGCGCTGCGATGACGCTGAGCCGCGACAGGGTGCACCCGCTCCCGCAGGCTACGCAATCATGGCGCCGCTGGTAGAGGCGGGGATCGAGAAGGCGCTTGGGAAATAAAACTGGGAGCCGCTGGCCTGCGCTGAGTTAACTAACTTCGCGTCGGCCCAATTCGTCAATTTTTCTGTCTCTCAAGATCATCCGTACCAG
>PMOF01000202.1:5804-6070 GCA_003162495.1 Acidobacteriaceae bacterium | reverse complement strand
TCGTTGCCTCCGCTGGGCACGCTGATGAAGTTATTGCAGGTGATTCCGCCGTTCGGGCAAACGCGCACGGGCCGCTGCGGCCCCGCACCATCCAGGGGAAACCCACGCAGCGAGTTGCCGCCTCCCGTAAAGAACTCCTCGCTGAGCGGCACGCGGCTGTTGGCGTACGGTTGCGCCAGCCCAATGCGAAGGCTGTCGGCAAACACGATGTTGTGAAAGCCCTGCTTGTAAAAAGCCGCCTGCCCGGTAAACTTCGCAAAGTTCAC
>PMOF01000202.1:0-5789 GCA_003162495.1 Acidobacteriaceae bacterium | reverse complement strand
CGCACGTGCTGATCTTGGGCCTGCACCAGGTCTGGAATAAGGATGCGCGTGAGGTCCGTCTGGCTGAAACTGTAGCGAAGAAACAGCGTGTTCTTTTGCGCCTTGTCCAACGGCCGCTGCAACTGCGCGCTGGCAAGCTCCTGTTGCGAGGAAAACAGCGGGTTCTCTTCGTTGCGATCGGCGGAGACAGAAGTGGTTGCCTTCCACGCTGACCAGCGAAAATCCGGAACAATGTAATAAGCAGCGCCGCGCTGGTCCAGCCTTCCCGCGAATCCCGTGAACGAAAGCGAAGCGCCCTTTCCGCCCACGTTGTTGCGCGTGTATTGAAACGTTCCTCTCGGCCCGTAAAACGTCGTCTGGCTCGTCGTAAAGTTTGGCGGCAGCCCGATGGGCGGCAGGTTCGGCAGCGCCACCGTTCCGCTCGGAATGCTCCCGCCGCGGTTGATCACTTCAAATCCAAATCCGTAAGTGATCTCGTTCCTCTTCGCCTCGTGCACTCTTACCATCACGTCTTCAGCGCTCTGCGTGGTGATCTGCCGCTTCGGATCTACCTCCGCCCAATCGAACACGCCGGTGTGATCGTAAAGCTTGCTTCCCGCCAGCAGCAGTTCCGACTCGGTCAATGGCTCGCCCGGCTTGATGTCGGAAACATCCTTGTCGATCAATCGCTGCTTCGTATGCTCGCGCCCCGTAGTTATCAGGCTTCCGGCAATCACCTTCGGCCCTTCGTAGATGTGATACACCACGTTGATGTGGTGCGGGTCATCCTTCGATACTTCCGTCGCCGTCTCGCGAAAACTCGAATTCAAATACCCGGCCTGTAAATAATGCGCGACAATATTGGCCCTGTCCGCTTCTACGTGTGCCTGCGAATACGCCTGTCCCGCTGCTACCTTCAATCCGCCCGGCGCAAACTGAGCGGCGGGCAGCGTGTCGTTGCCCTGGATCTTCAGAGAGTTCACCACGTCCCGCGGCCCCTCGGCCACGCGGAATTGCACGTGGATGTCTCCTCCGCGGTTGGTCACGCTCGATGCCACCTGCACACTGCTGAAGCCCTCGGACTGGTACACCGCCTTCAGATTGTTTACGCTCGAGCGCAAAAGCTGCTGGCTGAAGTTCCCCGGCGAGAACAGGTGACCCTTCGTGACAGGAAGGTGCGGCGTCAATTCCGATGCAGGCAGTTTGCTATTCCCCGACAGCACCACCGAGGCCACCTTGTGCTTCTTTTGCTTCGTAATCTGGTAGAGAACCGTGTTGCCGCTCGGTTCCGTCTTCAGCTGTGCGTCAACTTTCGCATCGAAGTAACCCTTCGCCTGGAAATGCGAAATGAGCGCCTGCCGGCCTTCTTCCACTGACTCTTCATCCACGCCCACGCCCTGGTACACCGGCAGCAGCGCCCTCCGCGTCCAACTCCACACCTTCGCGCCTCTAATCGTGACCGTCGAAACCGGCCCCGGCTGCACCTTGAAATGAATGTCTGCGCGATTGGTGTCGGCGTGGTATTCCGCGCCCGCAAGCGTAACCTGCGCTCCCAGCCGCCCCTTCTTTTCAAGCTGCGATTGCAGGTATTGGGTCGCCTTGGTGAGCGTGGAGTAGTGGTAGCTGCGTCCCGGACGTGTGGCCGCGCCCCGCATGCGCGCGAGAAATGTTTGCAGGCTGTGGCTCAGCATTGCGGTCTCTTCAGCGCTCGCGCCCACAATGTCCAACTCTCCGAACTTTGCCGCGCGATTCAATTGACAATCGAACAGAATGTTGGCCAGCCCGTTCGCCGAGTCCACCTTCACCTCCGCATCCACCTTCGCCTGGAAGTATCCCTGTTGCTGGAAGAAGTTGATCAGCGCCTGCCGATCCCGCTCTACATCGGCCGCATTGAAAGGCGTCTGCGCCTGGAAGTTGGCCACTTGCACCAGCCGCGCATAGTTGAAGCGCTCCGCCCCGGGAAACTGAAAGATCCCAAAGTAGACGGCGGGTTCCAGAATGAAAAGCACACGAACGCCGTCCGCCTCGGCATCCACCTGCACGCGCACATCCTTGGCCTTTCCGTTGGCCTTGAGCGCGGCTAGCGTGCGATTCACGTTGTCAAGCGAAAATGGTTCACCCGGCTTCTGAACAAAAAGCGGCTCAAACTCCGATGCAGCGGATTGCGGGCGTCCGGCGATTTCAATGGCCGTTACATTCTGCCCCTCGTAGCTGGAAAAAATCTGCGTAGCGGTCGCTGGATTCGCGGGAGTCTGGTTGTTGGACGCCGAACCGCTTTGAGCAGATAGGGCCGAAGCCGCGCCCGAGAGGAAGCACACGGCAGCCACCGCGCGCAACCATCGCAGCGTACGGCGGGCGCTTGGGACATAGATATAGCCTCTTGGGTTTGACAAAGAAATATTCGAACACTCTCAATCGCACCGGGGTGTGCAAATCGCTCCTCTGGTTGATGAGATGCCCATTGACTTGAGTGGGTTTGATCGGCGACGGTCAGTCGGCACTTTTAACGCTCGCGCGCGGAATTGGATCAGTCTGGCGGGCGGCCGGAGAAGTGTGAGTTGGCATCCAAGCAAACACCGTGTCCGGATCCACTCAACCTGGACGTTGGAGGATCGTTTATCCCCGGCCCGCACTCAAACTCCGGCCCGCAACTGTACCGTGCTGAAATGCGAGTATGGGAATTCGTGTCTCGTTGGCCCTTGCGTTCGCTGTGGGATCTGCAGGGTGTCCCCATCCGTGTTGTCGCCGCGCGCGCATGGAGATCCATGTTTCTTGACCGCATCTTCGGCCGCGCCGCCGAACTTGGTTTCTACTTTCTTTTTGCGCTCTTTCCCACGCTCTTCAGCGCCAGTTCCATCCTCGGTCTGGCCGCGCGATCCGCCCACCAGTTCTACGATCGGCTCCTGGACTACCTCGCCCTGGTCATCCCCACCGCGGCCCTCGGCGCGGTGCTGCAAACATTCAACGACACCGCCGCCGCGGCCAGCTCCGGCAAGCTGACGTTCGGGCTCATCGCCGCCATCTGGTCCGCATCGGTCGGAATCTCCGCCGTCCAGGACACGCTCAACGATGTGTATAAGGTGGAAGACGATCGCTCCTACTTTTTCGCCCGCATTTGTGCCATCGCCCTCACCATCGCCCTCACCATCATCGTCACCGTCGGCCTTGCGTCACTGCTCGGAGGAGACTTCCTCGCTGCGCTGGCCCAGCGATTCATCCATCCATCCCTGCTTGCAGAAGCGGCCGCCATAGCGTCAAGAGTGACCGGCTGGATTGTAGCCACAGCTCTCCTCGCCCTGGTCTTCGCCGTCATCTACTATTGGGCGCCGAATGTTAAAACTCGCTGTTGGCATTGGCTCACGCCGGGCGGCGCCATCGGCATCACCGGCTGGCTTCTCTGCTCCCTGGGCCTCCGGGTCTACCTCCATTACGTTCCCAGCTTCTCCGTGACCTACGGCTCCCTCGGCGCGGTCATCATTCTGCTCACTTGGTTTTACATCACCGGCCTCATGCTGCTTCTCGGCGCCGAGATCAACAGCGAGATCGAAGGAGCTGCCGCCGAGATGCGTTTGACCAGCGCTTCAAACGTGACCCTCATTCGAGAAAATCTGCCAGAGTAAAAAATGTTCGGTCGTGTTCCTCGCGCTTGTCATTTTCAGCTTTGCACATCCGGATGCGCTTGATAGCTTCGCCTGGATTACCGGCTTTCCGTCCGGTGGGCTTCAAGGGCGCGAGTCGCGAACTGTCAAGGGGCGGGAAGATAGGCTCGGGCTCGCCAACGTTCGTTTCCTTGATCGATGCGTAGTGGGTGTGGAGTACCTGGCGCCCTTTGCACCGATTGATGTAAGAGAAACTGGAAAGATGACCGGCCATTCTCGATTTCGCTCGTACCTTCGACTTGGAAGCAACGGTACTCAGGCCGATGCAGTACCCACCATCCACTGGTAGATTCGCTCCATCTCCATGGCGAAAGCCGCCGTGTCGCACACCGGAGATTGGCGCAGCCAGGAACGCATATTCCGCCGAATCTCCCCTAAGAATTTGCACCTGTCTGGCAATTGCGCCAGGTGGATCGCGGTCGACACGTACTCGTCGAGTCCCTGGCCCACAAAATTGCCCAGGTTCTCCGACCGCAAGGTCGAAGCACTGATGCGCGCCTCCCACCGGTCTCCGTGGAAGGTCACCACCGGCACACCTTGCCAGATCGCTTCGATGGTCGTGGTTCCCCCACTGTACGGGAACGTGTCCAGCGCCACGTCGATTTGGCCGTAAGTCTCAAGGAACTCGTAATGCTCCGCGGGACCAGCCAGCCGGTATCTGTCGGGAGAGATATCCTGCCCGCGGAACAGACCGTGCACAAAATTGACTGCTCTTGATGAGCCGAGAGCCGAATTTCTGAGCATCAAAACGCTATCCGGCGCGCCTCGTAAGATCCGGCTCCATGCGGCCACCGCTTCTTCCGTCACTTTGTACAGCGGTGCAAAGCAACCGAACGTAAATTGCTCTCTGACAGAACAAGGGGGAATCGCTACTTCCGGCACCGGATATGCGACCTCAAAGGTCAGGTAGCTGCCTGGGACGCGGACAATGCGCTCGCAATAGTACCGCTCTTCCTCCGCCGGAATGACCACTTGGTCGCCGATCAGATAGTCGAAGCCCGACATCCCCGAGGTCGCGAACATATTGAACCAACCCACGATCACGGGCGCCGGCCGAAGCGCGAAGATCGGCAGCCTCTCGATCCTGCTATACCCATTCAGATCCACAAGTACGTCAATTCCGGCCTGCTCAATAAGCTTCGCCACCGCGTCGTTTCCCAGGCCGCTGATGTCATGAAAACAGTCCTCCGGCTGCCGCCTGTATCCGTTCTTGATCTGATCCGCCGGCGCATCCGAAAAAAGGTGAATCTGAAACGAGCTGCGATCATGTTGGTTGATCAATCCCCACACAGGTTTCATCCAATTGTCGTATTGGAGGAACGAAGAGACATATCCGACGCGCAGTCGCTCCCCGCCCAATTCCGAACGCCGCCTGCTTCTGACCGGCCGCGCCGCGGGAAGATACTTTTCGGCCCAGGTGCGCCGCGCATCGAGAACCGCCTGGTTGTCGCTCTGGGGACTGCCAGGAATAATCACCGCAATGGCCGCACGAGCAGCCTCGGGAAACCTGCTGGCCGCGGCCTTCCGGTAGATCGCCAGCGCCTCGTCCACCTGTCCGAGTTGAAAGCATCGCCAGGCGGCGTCGAGTTCGGTCTGGCAAGCGGGCTCAGTTCCCGTTCCCAGCGCCCGGTCGAGGAACGGCACGGCCTCCTCGGATCGCCCCAATGCCTCCAGAACCTGGCACAAACCTGACAATGCTTCCGCGTGCCACGGATCGGCGTGCAAAACCTGCTGGAACGCCGCGAGGGCCTCGTCCGTCCGGCCCGCGCGTTGGTGTTCCACGCCTGACTCGTACCGCCGGTCCTCTCGATTCACACGACGCCTATCGATTGGCCATTGTCGTGGCCCGTCCGCCATGCTAGCATGTGGGCCTTCGCAAATTCCCCTGAAAGGAGAAACTATGAGTTTTCAAAACTACGCGTTGAGTTCGGCCACCAATCAAATCAGAGCCATTCTGGCGGGAAAGCATCTTCTCTGCTCTTTCAAGCGGCTCTCTGGCAGCGCGATCCCGCCCGGCAAGTACAAACTTTCTGCACCAATGAAGAACATGGTTTACGGCCAGTTCGTTCTCCTTTCGCCGGTGAGCCGAAGTTTGGGCTGGATTGATAACCCAGTCCGGGCCGCAGGTTGGATTGATAACCCAGTCCGGGC
>PMOF01000241.1 GCA_003162495.1 Acidobacteriaceae bacterium | reverse complement strand
GGCCTACGCTGTACAAATGGCCGTAGACGCCGGGACCCAAGTCGTCGCCATCGCCCACCCCAACGATGAAGACTTGCTCCGTTCGTTGGGCGCGAAATCGATTATCGACTCGAGCAAGCCCGCATTCGAGAAGGACCTCCCGCAGGTGGATGCCATCCTCGACACGGTCGGGGGCAGTACGTTTCAGCGCTGCGTGGCTGCGTTGAAACCCGGAGGCAAACTCGTCACCTCGGTCTCCACGCAGCCGCTACCGGCCGGGGCCATCTTCTTCTATGCTGAGGTGACCACCGCGCGCCTGCAGACGCTCACAACATTGTTTGACGCGGGCAGAATCACAGCGCGTGTGGGCTCAATCCTGCCGCTTTCGGAGGCGCGCCGGGCACAAGGCATGCTTGCGGGCGCACCACACAAGCCCGGCAAGATCGTCCTGCAGGTAGGGCAACCTCAGTAGTACCGATCTGCGCAGCTCTATATCTCCGCCAGGGCGCCATGCACAAGATGGATCGAGATCGCACCTTCGCCAACGGCTGACGCAACCCGTTTCACGTTTCCGGAGCGGATGTCGCCAACTGCGTAAACTGCCGGCAAGCTCGTCTCGAGCATCTGCGGCGCACGGCCCAGAGGCCACTTTCGTGGTGCGTTTGCCAGAACCGGATCCAGATCCCGCCCGGTAAGAACGAAGCCCTGCTGATCCAGCGCGACACAGCCACGCAACCAGTCGCTGTGCGGTGACGCGCCCGCCATCACGAAAACGTGCCGGATCTCGCGCGCCAATCTCTCTTCCGACGACCGGTCGAGCCACGTGATGCGTTCCAGGTGCGACTCGCCCTCTAATGACACAAGCTCAGTTTCGTAATGCAACTCGATCGCCGGATGCTGCGTAATCCTCTGGGTTAGATAGCGCGACATCGTCTCTGAAAGGTTCTTTCCGCGAACCAGCATATAGACCTTGCGGGCAGTCTCTGCCAGGAAAACCGCCGCCTGGCCGGCCGAATTGGCGCCCCCGATGACAATGACCTCATCACTCCCGCAGAGTTGCGATTCCATATATGTGGCTGCGTAATAGATTCCATTCCCCTCAAACTGCTTGAGGTTTGCGATGTTCGGCGTATTGTATTGTGCTCCAGCGGCAATGACGATGCTGCGAGCCTGCAGAGTGCCGCCGTTCTCCAGCGTGAGCTGGTAGGGCCTTTGATCGCAGTTGATCTTCACCACTCGTTGTCCCACCAGCATCTGGGCGCCGAATTTTTCTGCCTGGACAACGGCGCGGCCCGTGAGCTCCAGGCCGGAGATGCCGGTAGGGAAACCAATGTAGTTCTCTATCTTCGAGCTCGAGCCGGCCTGTCCACCGGGAAACTCGGCCTCAATGACGACGGCGTCCAAGCCCTCAGAAGCAGCGTAGACCGCCGCCGCCAGTCCGGCCGGACCAGCGCCCACGATTGCGACATCGCGAATGCGTGATTCATCGACTGTGCCCGCGAATCCCAGGCATTCAGCCAACTTCTGCGTGGTAGGGTTGCGCAGCACGGCCTTTCCGCTGCAAATCACAACGGGTACTTCGTCGATCTTCAGGTCAAAACGGTCAAGCAACTCTTGAGCGTCCGTGTCACTGTCGAGGTCGATATATGTGTGCGGAAATCCGTTGCGGGTCAGGAACTCGCGCAAGTGCAGCGTGTTGGCTGAGTGACGCGACCCTAGGATAGTCACGTTACTCGTGCCTCCCGCAATGAGTGCGAGGCGCCTCTGGATGAATGCGCGCATGAAGATATCGCTGAGTTCGGCATCTCTTGCGATGAGCGAGTGCAAGGCATCTGCGCCAACTTCAAGGAATTCTCCTGGCTCGGCAACACGCCCGCGCGATAGAGAGCGGGCTCCGGAAATCATGACCATTTCTCCGGAGAAACCTCCCGGACCATACGTCACAAACACTTGCTCGCCGGAGAGTCCCGTCATGAGAATCTCCAGCTTTCCTGAGAGCACAACAAAGCAAGGCATTCCCAGCTCGCCCGGCTCGAACAGGATCTCTCCGCTCCGAACTGTTCTCGCGGTGCCATACGGCCGGATGCGGTCGATCTGGGCGGGGGTCAGGACAGGGAACGCTTGGGACTGCCGGTCGGGTGAGTTTATCGACGGCTGCATTGACTCGGTCCCTCGTTTGCCTTCCTGCCAATGGCTGATTCTGTTTCCATGATCATCATGATCATCTCATGTGGACCACACCGCGAAAAGCAAAAGGACGTTCGAGGCTTCCCGGCCCAGCGCGTGAAGCGAACTGTTCTCTTCCAAAGGCTGTGCCGGAGATTCCCCAGCCATCCCAGCTGTGCGGCTGCACCGCGCATGATGGTGAACAGCTTGGACGACTATAAAATGTCGATTCTGACGAATACTTCGTGCGGCAAAGTCATGGTGGCAGCTGTATCCTGCATGAAAATTATCAGTAAGGACGCGATGAACGCCTTCATGGCATCCGAGAGCATTTACATTCAATTCGTTTCTGCAATCGCGGTCCTAGCCCGGTCGATTGCGGAGTTGCGATTCTGGTCGTGCAAGACCCGAACTAAACTTGCAGTTGGTTCGGATGCGCCGCAGAGATTCGAATCCGCATAACAGGGAAAAGTGTTTCCCTGTCATACAGGTAATAATTCCCTGTTCTGTTATCCTCGAGAATGCGGGGTTGAAGAGTGTAAGCGATGTATCTTCAATGAGATCGCGGACCAGCTTGCGGAAATTGCGAGCCAGATTTGCAAGCATTCCCTGTATTTTCCCCTGTTAGCAGGGAATTCGCTTCAGAGAGCGGTTCGCACTTGACTCCAACCACTGCCGGTTAAAGGAGCGAGCATTGTCTCAGGCGGAAATCGGCATTATCGGCGGCAGCGGACTCTACTCCATGCCCGGATTCACGAACGTGCGTGAAGAGCGGGTGGAAACGCCGTTTGGCGACCCGTCCGACCCCTTCGTGCTTGGCGAGCTGGAAGGACGCAAGGTCGCCTTTCTCGCGCGCCATGGGCGCGGCCATCGCATCCTGCCCTCGGAACTCAACTTCCGCGCCAACATTTACGCATTCAAAATGCTTGGCGTCGAGCGCATTCTCTCGGTTTCCGCCGTGGGCTCGCTCAAAGAGGAACATAAGCCCACCGACTTTGTCCTGCCCGATCAATTCATCGATCGAACCTTTCACCGCATCTCCACTTTCTTCGGCGAGGGAATTGTGGGCCATGTGGCCTTCGGCGATCCCGTGTGCGCCACCGTCGCAAATGCGGCAACCCAGGCCTGCGCCGCGATCGGTGTAGTCGGCAAGCTGGGCGGAACCTATGTCTGCATGGAAGGCCCGCAGTTCTCCACCCGCGCCGAATCCAATCTCTACCGCAGTTGGGGCGCGGACGTGATCGGCATGACCAACCTGCAGGAGGCCAAGCTGGCCCGCGAAGCCGAAATCTGCTACGCCACCGTCGCCATGGTCACCGACTACGATTGCTGGCGCGAAGGCCACGACTCCGTAACCATTGAAGAGATTTTGCGGGTGCTCCACCAGAACGCGGAAAACGCCGCCAGAGTGGTGAAAGCTGCGGTCGCGGCCATGCCCGCCCAGCGCACTTGCGCCTGCGCATCCGCTGCCCGCTTCGCCGTCCTTACCCAGCCCGACGCAATTCCAGCTGCAACCAAAGAAAAAGTGAGGCTGCTGTTCGGCAAGTATCTCGGCTGGTAGAAATCTAATTAATCCCACATTCGCAAACCGAGCTGTAAGTCCAGCCGTGCTCACGACGAATCGGCTGGCTGCTGAGCCGGTCAAGGTATCTTGGATAGGAGAGGAACATACATGGCGATCACCGTAGTGGGCAGCGTTGCCTACGATTCAATTGAAACGCCCGCGGGGCGCAGGGACCGCTGCTTGGGCGGTGCAGCTACTTATTTTTCGCTGGCTGCAAGTTTTTTTACCGATGTGCGCGTCATCGCCGTGGTCGGCGAGGACTTTGGCCCCGAGCAGGAGGCGGTATTCAAGGCGCGCAAGATCGACACCCGCGGCATTGAGCGGGCCGCGGGCAAGAGCTTCTTCTGGGAAGGCTCTTACCTCGACAATCTCAACGAGGCCAAAACGCATAACACCGAACTGAATGTCTTTGCGTCGTTCAATCCCAAGGTTCCCGAGGCTTATCGCGACTCGGAGTTTTTGTTTCTGGCCAACATCGATCCCGTGCTTCAGCGCCGCGTTCGCGAACAGATGCCCGATGTTCGCCTTGTGGCCGGCGACACCATGAACTACTGGATCAAGGATCACAAGCCGGCGCTGCTTGAAATGCTGAAGGGCCTTGACGTGCTCCTTATTAACGACACCGAGGCCCGCATGCTGGCCGCGAATAACAACCTGGTGCAGGCTGCGCGCGGCGTGCTGGCCATGGGGCCGCACACGCTCATCGTCAAGCATGGCGAATACGGAGCTACAGCCTTCTTTAGCCACCGCAGCTTCCCCAACAACAGCGAAAAGCCGAACCACGCGTTCCGTGCGCCGGCGCTGCCGCTCGAAGAAGTAGTCGACCCCACCGGCGCAGGCGACAGTTTTGCCGGCGGCTTTTTCGGCTATCTCGCTTCGCAGCGCGAACTCACACCGGCAACTTTTCGCCGCGCCATGTTCTACGGCGGAGTGATGGGCTCCTACGCGTGCGAGCGCTTCGGAACCGAACGCCTGCAGCAGCTCACACGCAAGGAGATCGATGAACGCTTCATCGTTTTCCGCGAGTTGACTCACCTTGACTGAGAGGCTCATCGCGCCTGCGACCATTCCGCGCGCAAACGTCTCGCGATCGGAATTGCTGGCGGTGCTGGTCTCCTGCGCGTCGCTCTCCCTGGCCGCCGTGGTCTGGAGTTGGCGTCACGCGGCCATGCTCAACTACGGCGACGCCGTTGCCCATCTTCACATCGCGCGCCGCGTCTTCGATTCGCATCAGCCGCGGTTCTCGCAACTGGGTTCGGTATGGCTGCCGTTGCCTCACGTGCTGCTCATTCCTTTTGTCCAGGTTTACAGTTGGTGGGCCGACGGGTTCGCGGGTGTCTTTCCATCGGCACTTGCCTACCTGGCCGCCTGCTGCGGCATCTACAGGCTTGCGCGCCGTTGGCTTCCGCCCACCGCAGCCGCTGTTGCTCTGGCCTTTTTCGCGCTCAATCCCAATCTGCTCTATCTCCAGACCACGGCCATGACCGAGCCCCTTTTTCTGTGCGAGATGATCTGGGTCGTGGTCTGGCTGGTGGAATGGCATTCGAGCCTCAATCAAGTAATAACCAATTCCGATCCCCAGAGCCGCAACAGAGATGCCGACCGCTCCGCGCGTCTGCTGTGGTCCATCGCCGTTGCGCTCGTAGCCGCGGTCTTCACGCGTTATGACGGCTGGGTGATGGCGTTGCTTGCCTGGACCGGCGTCGGCCTCGTCCTTGCCCAACGCCGCCGCCTGCGTTCGCGCGCCTTCTGGCTCGCCAGCATTCTGGTGGTGGCCGCGCCGATCGCATGGTTCCTTTACAACAGCGTCGCCTTTGGCGATTGGCTCTTCTTTCTGCGCGGCCCTTATTCCGCCAAGGCCATCGAGATGCGCACTGCCGCGCCCGGTTTCCCTCCCCATCCCGGTTGGCACAACCCCTGGGTCGGGCTGATTTTTTTCGTCAAAGCCGCGGAGATGGATGCAGCCGCCCTAGCCTGCGGCAACCTGCTCCTGACGCTCAGTCTCATGGGAACCGCATGCGCCTGGATCATTGCACGCCGCCGCGCCTTCGCATGGGCGTTGCTCTTGTGGTTGCCGGTTCCTTTCTACGCATACTCCGTAGCCTACGGATCGGTGCCCATCTTTCTCCCAGTCTGGTGGCCACACTCCTGGTACAACACGCGCTACGGAATAGAACTCTTGCCCGCCTTCGCGCTCGGCCTGGGCTTTATCGCGCACTTTATAGTCTCCGCCGTCCACGAGTTCAAACCGCGCTGGGCACAATACGCGTCTGCCGCCCTCTTTGCCCTCGTCGCACTCAACGCATATCAAATGCTGCGCGAGCGTCCCTTGGTCTACTTCGAAGGCATCAAGAACCTTCACGCGCGGCGTCCGATTTTCATCCAGATTCCGCCGGTGCTGCGCGCTCTGCTCGCCCAGCGCCCCGGCGGTCTCATCCTCATGGATACATCGGTCTATCCTGAAATCGTCACTCTCACCGGCATCCCGCTGCGCCAGACAATCAACGAGAGCGACCTCGACCTCTACCGGGAGGCATTGTCCGCGCCCGCTGCCCATGCAGCCATCGTTCTGGCCTTCGATGGCGACGAGATCGACTATGCCGTTCATCTCCGTCCCCGGGGCCTCACCGCTTATCGCCGCTTCTCCGCCCCCGGCCAGCCTTCGGCCACGATTTACGTCTCCGGTACTCTTCCTTTACCGGCCCTCAACAAGCAGCCCGGCCCGGTGTTAGCATCGGTCAAGGAAACCCCATGAGCACGGCCCTCGCACAGCTCGCCCAACCCTTCAGCTTTGACCACCTGGAGCAGATGGTCGTGGCCAATGGCACGATCGCGCGCCTGCTGCTGGCCTGCCTGCTCGGCAGTCTGGTCGGTCTGGAGCGGGAAATCCATGGCAAGGCCGCGGGCGTTCGCACCAACCTGCTCATCTGCATGGGCGCGGCTTTTTTTACGCTTCTTTCCGCGGTGTTGGCCGGCGACGCCAGCCCTAATCGCGGACAGGTAGCCTCCAACATCGTTCAGGGCATCGGCTTCCTGGGCGCGGGACTCATCATCCACAATCGCAGTCGCATCAGCGGCCTGGCCAGCGCGGCCAGTGTCTGGGCCGTCGCCTCCATCGGCATGGCCTGTGGCGCGGGCCTATACGCCGCAGCAGCCGTCGCTGCTCTCATCGTTGTCGTCTCCATGGAAGTGGTTGGCTTCCTCGAGCAGCGCATCAGCCTCAAGGCCTACACCGTCACATACGAAATTCGCGGCCGCGACCAGACCGGCATGATGAAGTCGATTCTCGACGCCATGGATCACGCCGGCCAACGGCTCACCGCTGTCGAGAACGATGCCATCGGCCCACTCCAAAGGGTAAGTTTTCCGCTCACCACAACCAAGCGCCGGCATGAGCGCCTGCGCGGAAAGCTGCTCGCCGAGCCCGCAATCGATGCCTTGCACACCTTCCGCGATCCGGAGGAAGATTGATTCCCTTCACCAAGGCCCAGGCCTGCGGCAACGACTTTCTCATCGTCGCGGAAGATGCGGCCCGCGAAACCGACGGGGGCGAACCCTGGCCGGATTTGACGCGCCGCCTCTGCGCGCGCTCGACGGGCATCGGCGCCGATGGCATTGAGTTTTTCCGCTGGACCGGCCCAACTTCCGGCCGCATTCGGCTCCACAATGCAGATGGCTCCGCCGCCGAGATCAGCGGCAACGGCACCCGTTGCGTGGCCGCGTGGATGGCGCAGGCGCTCAATTCGCGGCCCGGCGATGCGCTGCAGATTTCGACCGATGCCGGCCTGCGCGTGTGCCATGTCAACACCATCGCCACTTCCGGCTCATACACCGTTGAAGTCACCGCCGGAATGGGCATTCCCGCCTTCGCGCCCCGCACCGTTGTCCTCGCCAACGGCTTCGCGATTTCCGGTGTGGATGTCTCAATGGGCAATCCGCACTTCGTCATTCTCGCCGACAATCCCGGCTTCACCATCCGCGGCTGCAACTGGCAAACGCTCGGCGCAGAAATCTGCGTTCACCAGAACTTCCCTCACCAGACCAACGTCGAATTCGTCCGCATCGTCAGCCCAACAGAAATCGAAATTCGCATCTTCGAGCGCGGCGTCGGACCCACCACCTCGTCCGGCACCGGCAGTTGCGCCTCGGCCACCGCGGCCATCGCCTTGCACGGCTGCCATTCGCCGCTAACCGTTGTCGCCCCCGGCGGCGCGCAAACCGTAACCTGGGACCACCCCGGCGCTGAGCTTCACCTCACCGGCCCGGCTGCTCTCATTGCCCGTGGCGAGGCCTGGTAGCGTGAAAGATCACGTGACGACCCTGCTTACACCGCCAGCCGTGCCTTCCGGCGCAGGCGTCCGTGTCATCGCGTCGGCCTCCTTTGCCAGACCCGAACGCGTGGAGCGCGGCCTAAGCCAGTTGCGCGCTCTCGGTCTCGCGCCCCATCTCGGCTTGCACGCCCTCGCCCGCGGCCCGCTCTTCTTTGCCGGCCCTGCTCAACAGCGGCTCGACGACCTGCATGCGGCCTTCACTGACCCGGACTCGAGCGCCGTGCTCTGCATGCGCGGCGGCTACGGCTCCAACTACCTTCTTGACGGCCTCGATCTCAACTTGATCCGGCAGCATCCCAAACCCTTCTTCGCCTACAGCGACCTCACCGGCATTCAGTTGCGCCTTCTCGACAAGATCGGCCTGCCTGCATTTCATGGCCCCATGGTTGCAGCCGATTTTTATCTCGACGACGGCGTGCATCAGCCCAGCTTTCACGCCGCCCTCGCCGGCAGGCCCTACAGTGTAGGACCGGCGCAAGGCCTGCGCCT
>PMOF01000056.1 GCA_003162495.1 Acidobacteriaceae bacterium | reverse complement strand
TTGTGGTTCCACCAGACGCTGGGAGAGAGCACGGCCAGCTTGCCGAAATGCTCCGCGTGGCGGAGACCGAGATAGAGGGTGGCGAGCCCCCCGAGAGATGAGCCGCCCAGGCCGGTAGACTCGCGGTCGGCGCGTACGCGGTACCGTGTTGCGATCCAGGGCATCAGCTCGAGGGTCAGCAGCAGGCCGTATGCATCCGCCTCGCCTCCGCCCATCTGCCAGTTGCGTTCATGGGTGTATTCGGCCAGGCGCCGTTCGGTGTTGTAGATACCGACGATGATCAGCGGTTCCACTTCGCCGGCTTCGATGGCGGCGTCAGCGGTTTCACGCATCTGCCAGGTGCGGCCGGGAATAAATGAAGTACGGGGATCGAAAAGATTTTGCCCGTCGTGGAGGTAGAAGACCGGATAGGTGAGCTCAGGGTGCTGGTCATAGCCCGGCGGAACGTAGACGATCAGGTCACGGGGATCCGGAAGGTAGCGGCTGGAGAAGGCGCGATGGAGATGGAGGCGCGGATGCGGTGCGACTTCGGAAAACAGTTCGGCCTGGGTGGGCGTATGCAACAACTCCGGCGGATCGTTTTGTGAACTCAACCCCTGCGGACCTCGATCCATATCGTTTATTGTCTGCCGTGTGTAGAAGCACAGAAAGAATAGCAACTCGGGCTGTTAAAGTAACAAGAAAATGGCCGTTCTCCAATGGGCGAATGTGAGACGGGCCACCCAAGCAGGAAGTGGAGACTCTATGAATCGTGAGTATCACAAGTGGCATTCCGGCTGCCTGGGCAGAGAGATGGAGCTGCTGGTCTTCGGGCATGCGGGCCTGCCGGTGATGGTGTTTCCCACTTCGGGGGGCCGCTTCTTCGAGTTTGAAGATCGCGGGCTGATCGGCGCGCTGGGCGGCAAGATCGACGCCGGCGAAGTGCAGATCTTTTGCGTGGACTCGGTGGACATGGAGAGCTGGTACAACAAGCAGGTTCCTCCGCGCTGGCGTATCGCGCGACACATGCAATATGAGGATTACCTGCTGCATGAGGTAGTGCCCTTGGTGCGACTGAAGAATCGAGATGGGCATCTGGTCTCTCTGGGCTGCAGCTTTGGCGGCTACCACGCGGTCAACATCGCGCTGCGCCATCCGGATGTGTTTACCGGTTTCTTATCGATGTCAGGGGCTTTCGATCTGAAGAATTTCTTGCAGGGTTACTACGACCAGGATTGCTACTTCAACTTGCCGACGGACTATCTTCCCAATCTGAGCGACCCGTGGTTTTTTGACCACTATCGCCGCAATGAGTATGTGTTGGCGACGGGCTGGGACGATCAATGTTTGGGGCAAAATCAGAATCTTGACCGGATTATGAGTAACCGCGGCATTCCGCACAAGCTGTTTGTGTGGGACTCGTATAACGCGCATGACTGGCCGACGTGGGAGCGCATGGTGCAGCAATATCTTTGAAAAAACAAGGAACAGTGAACAGGGAACAGGGACTAGGGAATAGGGACTAGGGACTCGGGACTAGCTGAATGCATAGAAACTATTGAGGAGAATGAATCGATGAGCGAACTGAATCCTTACGAGCGCTTTCTCGACGGACGAACGCCGGAAGTCATCCTTGGCGACACGCCCGCTGAAATTGGCCGGCTGCTGGAGGCGATCGGGCCGGAAAAGGAGACGACGCCGCCTGCACCCGGGAAGTGGAGTGCGGCGGAGATTGTGTGCCACCTGGCCGATTGCGAACTGGTGTTTGGCTTTCGCCTGCGCCAGACGCTGGCCGAGGATGCGCCGACGATTCAGCCGTTCGACCAGGAGAAGTGGGCAGCGACGTACGCCGGCATCCCCGCACAGCAGGCGCTCGGCGTGTTCCGGGCGATGCGCGGCTGGAATTTGCGGTTGATTGGCAAGGCTCTGCCCACCGCGGCCAACCGGCCTGTAACGCACCCGGAACGTGGCACCATGACATTCATGACCATCGTGGAGACCATGGCCGGGCATGACATCAATCATCTGCGGCAGTTGGAGCGGATGGCTTATGAAACTCGAGTCGGAGGGAACGCGGCATGAAAACGATCGGCATTCTGTTCGGCATGGAGAACAGCTTTCCCGGTGCGCTGGTGGAGCACATCAATGCGCGCAATCTTGACGGCATACGGGCGGAATTTGTGAAGACCGGCGCCGTGCATCTGGACAAGGCTCCGAACTATGCAGTGATCGTCGACCGCATTTCGCACGACATCCTGTTCTACCGCGCTTTTCTGAAGCACGCGGCCATCAATGGAACGGCGATTATCAACAACCCGTTCTGGTGGTCGGCAGACGACAAGTTTTTCAATTACACGCTGGCGGCCAAGCTGGGCGTGGCCGTTCCGCGGACGGTGATTTTGCCGCACAAGAAGCACCCCGAGGGAACAACGGACCGATCCATGCGGAATCTGGAATACCCGCTGGATTGGGAATCGGTGTTTGCGTATGTTGGGGAGCACGGATTCATGAAGCCGGTGGATGGCGGCGGCTGGCGCGACGTGTATCACATTCACAATCGCGAGGAGTTTTTTGCGGCTTACGACCAGTCGCACGACCTGTGCATGACCTACCAGAAGGCGGTTGATTTCAACGAGTATTTTCGCTGTTATGTGGTGGGGCAGGAGAAAGTGCACATCATGCCCTACGACCCGCGCAGGCCGCATGCGGAGCGCTATCTGCAATTTCCGCCGGAGTACGACAAAAAGCTGCTCAAGCGTGTGGAACAGGATGCGCTGACGTTGTGCAGGGCGTTGGGTTACGATTTGAACACGGTGGAGTTTGCGGTGGAGGATGGGATTCCCTACGCGATCGACTTCATGAATCCCGCGCCCGATGCGGATCTGCATTCGGTGGGGCAGGCGAACTTCGACTGGATTGTGCGCGAGGTGGCGGACCTGGCGATTGCCAAAGCGAAATTGGCGCCGCAGGTGCCGGAGTTGCGGTGGGCGGCATTTTTGGGAGCGCAGGCGGTGAAGGCGAAGAAGTCCGCAAAAAAGACGAGCGGGAAGAGTGGGGCATGAGGCTTCTCAAGTCACAGAATCGAGCCCAACGGCACTCGGCACACGCTACAATGGCGCAAGGCTTTCCCCTGGAGTCCGCATGCGGCCATCGTTTTCGCTCGGCATTGAAGAGGAGTACCAGACCATCGATCCGGTGACGCGCGATCTGCGCTCGCACATCGAAACGGAGATGCTGGCCGCGGGGAAGCTGCGGCTGCAAGAGCGCGTGAAGGCGGAGATGCATACCTCGGTGGTGGAGGTAGGCACGCGGGTTTGCCGCAACATCGACGAGGCGCGGGAAGATATTTATGAACTGCGCCGGGAGATGATCAAACTGGCCCGCGAACACGGCCTGGTGCTGGTGGCCGGAGCGACGCATCCTTTTGCTGACTGGCGCACGCAGGAGATTTATCCCGACCCGCGCTATCACCAGGTGGTAAAGGATTTGCAACTGGTGGCGCGCGCCAACCTGATCTTCGGTTTGCACGTGCATGTGGGTATTGAGGATCGCGAGGCGGCCATCCGCATCATGAATTCGATGCGCTATTTTCTGCCGCATATCATGGCGCTGGCCACCAACTCGCCGTTCTGGCTGGGCCTGAATACGGGCTACAAGGGTTATCGTTCCAAGGTGTTTGAGAACTTTCCCCGCACCGGCATTCCCGATGCTTTCTCGAGTTACTCGGAGTTTGAAAACTATGTGAGCCTGCTGGTGCGCACAAACTGCATCGACAACGCTAAAAAGATCTGGTGGGATATACGGCCGCATCCATTCTTCAATACCGTCGAGGTGCGTGCCTGCGATATTCCCATGCGCGCCGAAGAGACGGTGGCGATTGCGGCGCTGATCCAGGCGACCGCGCTGTATCTCTACCAACTGCATGAGGCGAACCAGGATTATCGCCAATACGCGCGCCCGCTTCTGATGGAGAACAAGTTTCGCGCCGTGCGCTATGGGTTGGACGGCAAGCTGATCGACTTTGGCAAGCAGCAGGAAGTGCCGGAGCGCGAACTGCTTGAGGAATACCTTGCGCTGATCGATCCGGCGGTGGATGAACTGGGCAGCAGGAAAGCGATCGATGGTATCCGCACGATCATGGCCAACGGCACGGGCGCCGATCGGCAGTTGAAAGTTTTTGAAGAGAGCAAAGGCGACTTGAAAGAGGTGGTAGATTACATGGCGCGGGAGACGGCGGCGGGGTTGTGACGGCTACACCGACAGCTGGCCTCATTTCATTCCCGAGAATTTTCAAGTAACCTCAAAGAGCAAGGGTTTTGGCCCCTGAATTTATTTTGAACGAGGATTTGTACCCGACGCATGACCGAAACCACCGCGCACCTTCTCTCCCTTCCATACCCAGCCGAACTCGCGCCCGGAGCACGTTCCGCCGTGACCACCTGCCTGCGCATCGATCCCGCCGAAAAGGTTACGCTGATTACCGACCGCGTTACGGAGCCCATTGCCGCCGCGCTGGCCGCTCAGTTGGCGGAGCGCGGTTGCCCATGGAACGTGTTCGTGCTGGAAGACCTGGCGCCGCGCCCGCTAGTGGACATGCCTGCCGCGGTGCTGGCCGATATGGAGACTTCGCAGGTTTCCATTTTTGCCGTACAGGTGCAGGCCAACGAGCTGCGTTCGCGGATGCAGATGACGGACGTGGTGAACCGGCGGCACATGCGCCACGCGCACATGGTCAACATTACCCAGGAAATTATGTGCCAGGGGATGCGGGCAGACTTTGACCTTGTTGACCGGCTGAGCCAAAAGGTTTTGGAGCGGGTGCGCAAGGCGACGCGGATTCGCGCCACGACGACCGCGGGAACAAACATTACGGCGGAGATGAATCCCGGCTACAAATGGTTCAAGACATCGGGGATCATCTCGGCGGAGAAGTGGGGCAACCTGCCGGGCGGCGAGTGCTTTACTTCGCCCGGCGAAGTGAACGGGACTTTTGTGGTGGACGGCGTGGTGGGCGACTGGCTCTGCGCACGCTATGGACTGCTGGCGGCGACTCCGTTGACCATCGAGATTGCCGGCAACCGGATTGTGAGCTGCGCGAGCGTGAACAAGCAACTGGAGGCGGACTTCTGGGCCTACACGCACACCGACGAGAACTCCGACCGCGTGGGCGAGTTCGCCATCGGCACCAACCTGGGCGTGGAGCGAGTAATCGGCAACATTCTGCAGGACGAAAAGTTTCCCGGCATCCACATCGCTTTCGGCAATCCCTACGGCGAACATACCGGCGCTCCGTGGCGCTCTGGCACGCACATTGACGTGGTGGGGTTGGGCTTCAACATCTGGCTGGAGTCAGGGGCGGGCGCGGAGCAGGTCACGGAGCAGATCATGCGCGATGGACGATTCTTGATTGCGGCGTAAGTTTGAACGTTCGCGATTATGGCAGGATGAGTAGGTGCGGATAAGCCAAACTCCCCTTCGGAGCCAGTACTCGAGTGCGTCGGTCCCGGGTTACCAGGCAGCCCTCATTCTGAATCGCGAGTGCAAGCAGGTATGCGTCCGTGATCTGCTGGGGTCCGGACACTCCGCGCATGTAGCTGACGCCGGACTCGGCACAACTCAGATTCGCTGCCCAGAATTGATGGCCAAGCTCAGGGCGCATTTGCTCTCTCAGAAGGCGATGCGCCTCGGCGACAGCAGGAGCTAACGGCGAAAATGATGGGCTGCTGACAATCCTCAAGAAGCCGGTCTCAGTAAATGGGCAAGTCGCCCATCCTCGATACCAGTTCTGTTTGAGCCAGGAAAGAGCATCGTGATGGAAGATATGCTTTGGCCAGAGCCACGCCAATAGAAGATTGACATCCAGGAGCCAAGGACCCACCCCATACCTCCTTACAGATCGTCGATCAGCCGCTGCACATGTTCCTGCGAGATGACAGGGCTGTCCTCGGGCACGTCGAAGACCTCAAAGCCCTCTTCGATGCGGGTTCCGAGCGGCTTGTTCAACGCTTGTTTGAGCAGATAGCTGGCAGCCGCTCCGGTTGGCATTGAGCGGGCCGCGGCAAACTGCTTCACCTGTTGGAGCACGTCGTCGCTGATATTGAGGGTTGTTCTCATTGGCCTGGGCTCCCATTGCGCATCAATAGTTTAGCATGATGCGTTCTTTGGAGATACGCATCAATTCAGGCAACTGATGCGTATCGCAAATGCAATCGTTTCCAGTTTCTGTATCTGTCTGGGCCGCTGCGCATCTATGGTTTTGTGATGAAAACCTCAACAGCAACTGCACTTCGCACCCTTGGCAACTCCGACCTTCAACTGACTCCTATCGGCTTTGGCGCGTGGGCCATTGGCGGGGGCAACTGGGAATTCGCCTGGGGACCTCAGGACGATAACGAATCCATTGACGCCATCCACCGTGCTCTCGATGTGGGCATGAACTGGATCGATACGGCGGCCATTTATGGGCTGGGCCACTCGGAAGAGGTGGTTGGCCGCGCCGTCAAGAGCCACGCCGG
This sequence comes from Acidobacteriaceae bacterium, assembly GCA_003162495.1. Lineage (GTDB taxonomy): Bacteria > Acidobacteriota > Terriglobia > Terriglobales > Acidobacteriaceae > Telmatobacter. Next base: position 2,422 of record PMOF01000056.1, on the reverse strand, counting down.
GGCGACGCCTCTGGTGTTTACCAAGTGCTCGATGCGCTGGCACAAAGACCGCTCCATCTACCGCTCGCTCAAGGCAGGGTCGCTGGCCGAGGAGCTGGAGGGCTCACTGAGGCGGCTGGGAGTGGAGACGATCGACCTCTACCAGATTCATTGGCCGAACCCTGAAGAGGAATTGGAGGAAGGCTGGGAAGCGCTTTCGCGTTTCCGTGAGCAGGGCAAGGTGCGCTGGATTGGGGTCTCGAATTTCTCCGTTGACCAGATGAAGCGCGCCCAGAAGATTGCGCCCATTACCAGCTTGCAGCCGCCCTTTTCCATGTTGCGCCGGAACATTGAGGCTGAGGTGCTGCCTTTTGCACAGGCCAACGGCATCGGGGTCATCAACTATTCGCCCATGGTCTCCGGGCTGTTGACGGGCAAGATGACCGCTGAGCGCGTTGCAGCCCTTCCGGCGGACGATTGGCGTCGGCGGGCGCCCGAGTTCAACGAACCGCGGCTCAGCCGCAATCTGCGACTCGTGGAACTGTTGCGGGAGATCGGCAGCGGTCACGGTGTAAGCCCTGGCGTGGTAGCCGTGGCCTGGACGCTGCGTCATCCGGCGATTACCGCTGCAATCGTGGGCGGGCGCAGTGGGCAGCAGGTCGAAGGGCTGGCGCCGGCGCTCGAATTCAGGCTGAGCGAGGAGGCATACCTGCGGGTGAATGCCTTTCTCGATTCCAATCCGGCTTGAGGCAGATGATTACCGCTTACGCACAAAACCCCGGCCGAGGCCGGGGTTTTGCAATGGTGCAGGAATCCGAACTACATGGCCGCCACAAAATCGGGGACCATCACGGCAGCGTGATTCTGGAGCAATTGCGTCATCCGGGCGGCCATTCCGGTATACATCGAGGCCGCGCGGAATGCATTCACGCGGACGCCTTCGCTGGCCTGAGTGAATCCGTACTGCGCCAGGGCCATCAGCACACATACGCGAATCTGCATGGCGTCGCTGCGCAGGGTCTCGAGAAGCACGCGATCCATGCCGGTGGAGTTCTTGTCGGCAAAGTCGGCCATTTCTAGCATGACGCGCGCGTTCTGGTACATCACCCACAGGCCTTTCGGGCCCTCCATGCGCCTCCAGGCGTCATCGGGTGTCGCGTTCAAGCCTTCCTTCCAAAGGAAGTGATCGCTGAGTTCGCGGGCGCTCCAGTCGGGACGCAGGCGCGCGAGAAGTGAATCCCACGTCTGCGTGTTACGCCGTCGCACCGCATTACGCCAATGACCAAGGAACAGCACGATGGCTGCAATTACCACAATTTGGAGCAGGATCAGAATCATTCGCGAACCTCAAAAGTTCGATCTGGTAACCACTTGATTGACCTAAGAAACCCTTCGGCTCTTGATCAGTCTCCCTAGTAGTAACAGAAAATCAGGAGCCTGTGCACTAATTATTGCGATTTTCTTAATCTTTCGAGCCAAACTGTAACCCAAGAGGTCAATACACTTTAGTAACCGGTGCAGGCCAGCGGATCCCTAATCCTGCCTTTGGCCGGGTCCTGCTGCCGAATTGGCCATCGCAATGCGGGTCGATCGGGCAGTTCCAGCCATGGCCAATAGCAGATCTTGCATTTGCGGGGTGAAATTCTGCCGTTCAGCCTCTTTTTGCGAGAAGGCGAATATCCAATAGGCCAGGGAGCAGACATAACTGACCGCTACGATCTGATCGAGGACATGGTATTGCGGACCCGTACTGTGTTGCATCCATACGGCCAGGCTTACCAGAGAATAGAACCCGAGGCCGGTGACAATTTGGAGTTCGCGATCTCGCCATCCAATGGAGAGCAACTGACTGCATCCGGCCAGAACCAGAAAGAACAAGACACGAAGAATTGCGAAGGTTTCCTGGGTGTGAAAAGTCATGCGGCCTGCCATCGAAAGAGCGCTCAAGCCAGGGCGGGTCGCAAATGGCCAAACCGCTGCGCCGATGAGCACGATGAGCGCCGCAAGAGCCACCAAAGTCCAAGGTGGGAGAACAGCCCGAAGCGGTCGCAGTACGGACCACGACAGTTCCAGCAGCACTCCGAACTGAAAAAGGGAATCGATGATCAAAACGATCAAATAGACGGTTCTGAAATTTGCCGGGTAGGAATGCGCTGCGGTAAATGCCGCTGCGTCGCTAAGAAGGCTCCAAATAAGATAGGAAGAAAATATCGGGAATGTGCGGAATACACCCCTTGCGACGAGCAGACCAACGGCGACTGCCGTCGCGCCATCGCCTGCCAACCAAAGAGTCGTGTCCAGGGTCACCGTCCGCCTCCCGCCAAGATCCCAAGACAGAAAAATGCACTGCTATGAGAACATTATAGCAGTGCATCGCTGTGCCAATGGCGACTTGTTCATTGCGCGGTTAGGCGACTGTCAGAGGCGGGCACACAATGACGGG
>PMOF01000319.1:4149-9494 GCA_003162495.1 Acidobacteriaceae bacterium | reverse complement strand
AAGAAGCACTGCAGCAGGAACTGTTGGACGGCAGCCCAGAGCGAATAGGCCCAATAGGTCTTAATGAATGAGACCGGGCTAACGGGCAGACGCAATGTGTGAAGCGACGCGGCCAGAAAGATGGCCAGTGCGGCGACGAGCAATGCCGCGCCCACCACCCACAACGAACGGAAAAAATTTGCCGCGCGCAGGCCCATGGCGTTCAGGCCGTCGAACGAGATGCAGGTGATCACCACCACGGAGGCGGCGGCGAACCACCAGAGCCATCTTTGCCAGGGACGAGGGGTCCAGATGACGATCAGGATCAGGCCATAGGCAATGGCCAGCTCAAGCAGGTTGCGCCGCCTGCTGTGTGCGGCGGTGGAGTGCTGCCCGGCGGAACCGGTTGCGCCGCGGTCTTCCATGGAGGAGATGTTATTCCAGCGCTCGGCGCTATTCCAGGATGATGGCCGGCTGGGCGACCGATCCGGGCTCGTGGCCGCGCGTGGTGAGGGTTACGGCTGCCGCCAGGATGAGCGCGCCGCCCAACCATGCGTACGGGCCAAGGTGTTCGCCGAGCAGCTTTACGCCCAGCAGGGAGCCGAGCGCCGGCTCAATGTTGAGGAACACCCCGGCGCGCGAGGCCGGCACATGGTGGATGCCCCAGTTCCAGAGCAGGGTGGTGGTGGCGGTGCAGAGCAGGCCGCTGATGGCCAGCGCAATCCAGGCGGTGGGGCTTACGTGGGCGAAAGGCAGCGGCTGGAAGGTGTGATGGGTGAGGGGGCTCAGCAGCCAGGGACCGAGGATGAGAACGGCCAGCATGACGGTTCCGGCGAGGATGGTGTAGGCGGTGACCACCGGCGGGCTGTGAGTCTCCATCAGCTTTTTGCTGAGCAGGACCCAGGCCAGGGCGGTGACGAGGGAGGCGACGACCATCAAGTCGCCCAGCAGCGAGGGCTGGCCGTGCGCGATCGGGCCGCGGTGACCGCCCAGCACGATGAGCGCCGCGCCGACCGTGGAGCCGGCCAGGGCGAGCCAACCGATCCAGTCAAGTCGCTCCTCGGTTGATCCCCTGGGGGCAAAGAGCGCGGCGGCCGCGGCCAGCAACACCGGCATGGAACCCACCATGAGCGAGGCGTGGCTCACGGTGGTCAGAACCAGGCCATGGAATTGAAGCAAAAATTGAATGGGAATGCCGAAGGATGCGGCGATGAGCAGCAGGCGCACTTCGCCGCCAGTGAGGCGAAAGCGGCCCAGATTGGCAAAAACCAAGGGCAACATGCCCAGCGAAGCAAACAAAAAGCGATAGAGCACCATGTGCTCCACGCTCATCTCGTTGAGCGCCAGCCTGCCGAAGTAGAAACCCGTGCCCCACAGGCTGCCGGCCAGCGCGCAGGCGCCGTAGCCTAGAAAGGTAACGCGCCCTCCGCTTTTCGAGTGCACTGTCATCGCTCTTTTAATGTCGCACACGACCTGGCGCACACCCATGAGCGCGCAGCAACACTGCACAAAACCGGCTCCATCGGCGAAAATACTCTTCGATGGCAAAACGGCTCCCAAAGGCGGGCGATTGGATGCGGGCAAGCGTTTGGGTACGCGCAGGCTTTTGGCTGATGCTGGCCGCGGTTCCACTGTGCGCCTTGCCGGGGGCGCACGCGCAGGCTGCGTTTGGGCCCGACCTATCCCGCCCCGGCAAAGAGCACACACTTCCCGACCGGCTTCCCGACAAGCCCACCGTTCCGCCTGCATTGACCATTCCCTCGGAGCCGCTGGGCTTCAGTGCGCCCGGCCCCATCTACCTGGGCCAGCGCTGGAGCCTGGCCTCGCTGGATTTCCTGGACGAAGACCACCTGCTGTTTACCTTTCGCGTGCCGGGCCTTATCCACCGCGAGGCGGGATCGAACGCGGAGAGCGAAGAACACCAGATTCGGGCGCTGGTGCTCTTGCTGCCCGCGGGGACGGTCCAGGCTGAAGGGCTATGGACGGTGCACGACCATGCCCGCTACCTGTGGATGCTCAGGGACGGCCACTTTCTGCTGCGCGACCGGGACGGCATCACGCAGGGCAACGCCATGCTGGAACTGAAACCCCTGCTGCAGTTTCCAGGACCGCTGCTCTGGCTTGAGCTCGATCCCACGCAGCAGTTCCTGGTGACCAATTCCCTGGAACCCGCGGCGTCCGCAACCAAGCCGGCGGAAGCAAGCAGCGCCGACACCGCCGCGGCGGATGCGGATGGGCCGCAGCCTGTCGGCCCGTCCGATGTGGTGGTGCGCATTCTGCGGCGGGATTCCGGGCAGGTGATGCTGGTCAGCCGCGCCCGCTCCACGGTTCATCTGCCCATCAACGCCGAGGGATATCTTGAGGGCCTGCGCGCCAACAGCGGGCATTGGATGCTGAACCTGAATTATTTCGGCGGGGGGAGCAAAGTGCTGGGGCGGGTGGAGTCGACCTGCTCCCCCACCTTCGACTTTGTGTCGCAGCAGGAGGTGCTGGCGACGGGATGCGTTCCCGCCGGCGCGGGTAAGCTGGTGGCGATGTCAACCGACGGCCACCGGCTATGGGACGGCCTCACCACGAACAACACGATCTGGCCGCTGGTGATCACGGCAGCGGACGGTTCCCGGCTGGCGCGGGAAGCTTTGGCCGTCACACACCCGGTGAACCCCTATTCGCCCCTGAGCCAGGAGGACGTTAAAGGACAACTGGTGCTCGTTTTCGATGCGGCCAACGGCAAGATGGAGCTTGCGACCTCAGCCAGCCCGGCGCTCGATGCGGGCGGCAATGTGGCTCTCTCGCCCTCCGGCCGGCGGGTGGCCGTGCTCAATGCCGGGGCCATCCAGGTCTTCGATCTGCCCGCGCCGGCACCGGTTGCAGGCGCTGCCCCGGAACCGCAGGCGCATTGATCTGTTTTTGGCACTGTATCGCGGCCATAGCGAGCCCGTGTAAACTGAGCAGCGGGAGAGTTCTACTTGGCTACGGCTGTCGTCCATTTCACGGCTGCGGCGGTTTCTGACCGCGGACGCAAGCGCCCTTCCAACGAGGATGCCTTCGGATTCTCCGCCGAGCACGGAGTTTATGTGGTGTGCGACGGCATGGGCGGGGCGGCGGCTGGAGAGATTGCCAGTTCGCTGGCTGTGGAAGAGATGATGCGCCGGCTGAGCGCGCCCGCGGGGAGCGAGTTGGCCCCGATGCCGCAGGTGGCCGAGGACGCCATTTTTGCGGCCAATCAGGCGATTTTCTCCCGCGCGCAGCGCAACCACAAGCTCAGCGGCATGGGCACCACGATGGTGGGCCTGGTGGTGGTGGAGAGCCGCGTGTGGGTGCTCAACGTGGGCGACAGCCGCTGCTACCGGCTGCGCAGCCGCAGCCTGCGGCAGCTCACGATGGACCACTCGCTAGTGGAGGAGCAGGTGCGGCTGGGCCGCATGACGCGCCCCGAGGCGCTGCGTTCGCCGCTCAGGAACGTGATTACCCGGGCGCTTGGCACTCAGAACAAAGTGACTCCGGATATTTTCGAGCTGGAAGCGGAACCAGGCGACCTTTTTATGCTCTGCTCCGACGGGCTGACCCGCGAGCTTTCCGATCCGCTGATTGAATCGCTGCTGGGCGTCGATCTGCCGCTGGACAAACTGTGCGCCCGCCTGGTGACTGCTGCCAACAAAGCGGGCGGCCACGACAACATCACTTGTCTGCTGGTGCGCGCGGGGGCGTGAGGCGTTTGCGCGGGCAGAGCGCAGAATCGGGCGTTGTTTCCTCAAGGCGGCCCGCCGCGCCGATGTGTTTGGCTCGCAGTGCACATCGCCAATTTGACTGTAGGAAGCCAGGTTAAACATGGGCAGCGAGTCAGGCTCCGGAGCTGTCGATCCGAAAGCGATTCCACAAAGGAAGTTGAACACCGGGGCCAGCATGCCGGCCATCGGACTGGGCACCTTCGGCTCCGATCATGTTTCGCCGCGCCAGATTGCCGAGGCGGTCAAGGGCGCGGCCGCGGTGGGTTACCGGCATTTTGATTGCGCCTCGGTGTATGGCAATGAAGATGCCGTGGGCGCCTCGTTGGAGCAGATTGTTCGAGGAGGAGTGCGGCGCGAGGATCTGTGGATCACATCAAAGTTGTGGAACGACAAACACGGCGAGCAGGATGTAATCGCATCGTGCCGCAAATCGATTGACGACCTTCGCGTTGACTATCTCGACTTGTATCTTGTGCACTGGCCTTTTCCTAACTTCCATCCGCCGGGCTGCGATGTGAGCTCCCGCAGCGCCGACGCACGGCCCTACATCCACGACCACTACATGAAGACTTGGCGCAAGATGGAAGAGCTGGTGGACCTGGGGTTGACGCGGCATATCGGCACCTCCAACATGACCATTCCCAAGCTGAAGCTGGTGCTGCGAGACGCGCGAATCAAGCCGGCGGTGAATGAGATGGAACTGCATCCGCATTTTCAGCAGCTCGAACTGTTTCAGTTTGTGGCGGAGAACGGCATGCAGGCCATCGGCTTCAGCCCCATCGGTTCGCCGGGCCGCCCGGCGCGCGACCGCACGCCTGAAGACACCGCGCCCACCGAGGATCCGGTCATCGTGAAGATTGCCGCGCGGCATGGAATTGATCCCGCAGTTGTCTGCATTCAATGGGCAGTGAAGCGCGGGCAGACGCCGATTCCGTTTTCAGTGAACGCGCGCAACTATCTCGCCAATTTGCAGGGAGCTGCGGGCGACCTGCTGAGCGACGAAGAAATGCGCGAGATTGCCGGAATCGATCGCAACTGCCGGTTGATCAAAGGGCAGGTTTTCCTGTGGAAGGACGTGCAAAGCTGGGAAGATCTGTGGGACATCGACGGAACGATTACGCCGCCGTAAGATGCGCGGCGCGCACCAGGGAGAATGACCCGATGAAAAATTTCAATGCAATGCGCCGCGACTTTCTGCGCACCGGGAGTTTCGGCATGGCAGCGGCGGCGATTCCCGGCGTTGCTCTCGCGAGCTCGGCTCAGGACAGCGATGCGGCAGTCGCGGCCCACCGCGAGATTTTCGATGTGCGCACATTCGGCGCGACGGGCGATGGCAAGGCGCTGGATACAGATGCCGTCAATCGCGCCATCGAAGCGGCGGCACTCCAAGGCGGAACCGTGGTCTTTCCGGCCGGCTCGTATCTATGTTTTTCCATTCACCTCAAAAGCCAGGTGCACCTTTATCTGCAGCCGGGCAGCGTCCTTGTGGCTGCTGACTCGCCTCGTCCCGGCGAGCAGACTGGCTATCGCAGCGGCGTCTACGATGCGGCAGAGCCGAACACGGCGTGGGACGCTTATCAGGACTACGGGCATAACCACTGGCATAACTCACTGCTATGGGGTGAAGACCTGCAT
>PMOF01000319.1:2442-4091 GCA_003162495.1 Acidobacteriaceae bacterium | reverse complement strand
GGCGTGGATAACCTGACCATCGACAATCTTAGGATTGACACCGATCGCGACGGCATGGACATTGATTGTTGCCAGAACGTGCGCGTCTCCAACTGCACCGTCAACTCGCCATGGGATGACGGCATCTGCCCGAAGTCGAGTTATGCTCTCGGCTATGCGCGACCCACGCGGAATGTGACCATTTCGAATTGCTGGGTGACCGGGACCTACGAACTGGGTACGGTGCTCGACGGAACTTTTAAGAAGTTCCGAGACGGCGAACGTGTGCCACGCACTGGCCGCATCAAATTCGGCACGGAGTCGAATGGCGGCTTCATCAACATCGCAGTTTCCAATTGCGTCTTCGAAGGCTGCCAGGGATTTGCGCTCGAATCAGTCGACGGCGCTCTGCTTGAGGACATCACGATCACCAACACGACCATGCGCGATCTTGATTCGGGGCCAATCTTCATGCGGCTCGGATCGCGGCTGCGCGGCCCCAAGGAAAGCACCAGGGTGGGGACGCTGAAGCGGATCCTGATTAACAATCTTGTCTGCCACAACGCACCTTTAAAGTTCAGCTCCATACTCAGCGGGATTCCGAGCGCGTCGATTGAAGACGTGAAGCTGTCTGATATTTATATTGAAACGGCAGGCGGCGGGCAGGCAGCGGATGCACAGGCGATACCGCCGGAGTTTGAAAACAAGTATCCGGAACCGTCGATGTTCGGGCCGACGCCGTCGTCTGGCTTTTTTCTGCGTCACGTGCGCAATCTGGAGATGAGCCATGTGGAGATTGCGCATGCGACTCCCGACGCGCGCCCCGCGTTTTACCTTGCCGACGTGGATCGCGCGGATTTCTTTGCCATCACAGCGCCTCGTGGCGTTGACGGAGCCTTTGCGCTGCGCGGCGTTAAAGACCTGCGTATCGGCTGGAGCCGAGCGGCCTCCGATACAGTCGTGAGCAGCGTTGAAAGCAAGGTGCTGTGAGGGGCGAAATCTTTCGCGCATCTTTCCGATCGCTCTTGACAAAGCAAGCCGGTACAGAATAGGGTTCGTTCGGTATTCGAACAATATATAATTCGAGTATCGACGGGGTGCTTGCATCAGTTCACGTGACCGCGGTTAGCCCTCAACCAAAAGGAGCAAAATGGAAGGCAGTAGCAGACGAAGCTTTCTCAAATATGCGGGGATGGCCGGCGCAGCCTGCGCCACGCGCCCACTGTTTGCCGAGGAGAGATTGACTTCTCCATTCCGAGTCGCGGTGATCAACGATGAGATCTCGCCGGATTTTGACCACGCCTGCTATGTGGTGGCGCACGATTTTGGCATGAGCTGGATCGAACTCCGCGGGATGTGGGGCAAGAACGTGATGGACCTGAGCGCCTCGCAGATCGACGACGCGAAAAAGATTCTTGCAAAATACAACCTGCGGGTTACGGACATCGCGAGTCCGCTCTTCAAGACCGATTGGCCGGGCGCGCCGCGGTCGCAGTACGGATCGAAAGGGGACCTTCACGGGGCGGCCGAGACCACGTTCAAGCAGCAGGATGAGATTCTGGAACGGTCAATCGATCTGGCCAAACAATTCAAGACCGATCGGATTCGCGGCTTCGACTTCTGGCGGCTGGACGATGTAGCCCCTTACCGCGCGGCGATCGATGAGAAGC
>PMOF01000319.1:1787-2429 GCA_003162495.1 Acidobacteriaceae bacterium | reverse complement strand
CAGTCGCCGCATCTGGCGCTCAACTGGGATCCGGGGAATGCCGTGATGCGTGGCGAGTTCGATGCTTTTCCCGGCGGCTGGGATGCACTGCCGAAGAACCGCATCCACCACTGCCACTGCAAAAACGCCGTCAAGAATGAGACAGGAAAAATCGAGTGGGCGCCGGTGGATAAAGGATTCATCGATTGGGCGGCGCAATTCCGCGCGCTGAAGCAAATCGGCTATCGCGAGGCGGTGAGCCTGGAGACGCACTGGCGCGGAGGCGGCACACCGGAGCAGTCCACCCGCATCAGTTGGGCGGGCATGAAGCAAGCACTGAAAGAGTCTGACACCCTTTAGCACCGCAGTAAGGATGCGTTGCATTCGCAACCAACGATCGAACCGACCGGCTAGATGGAGAAAAAACTTGGTGACTCGACGTGAATTTCTCGACACGCTTGCGGCAGGGACCGCGGGCCTGGCAATTGGATCGACCGCGAAGAGCTATGGTCAGATCCTCGGCTCCAACGATCGCCTCAACTTTGCCGTGATCGGCCTCCATAGCCGTGCCTACGCTCATCTTTCGGCGCTCAAGGCAAACAAGGCAACCGCTCGCATTTCGCATGTGTGCGATGTAGACAGCAACACCCTGAAAAAGTTTGC
>PMOF01000319.1:0-1710 GCA_003162495.1 Acidobacteriaceae bacterium | reverse complement strand
CCCCGCCGAAGGAGCGCTGCTGGTGGAGGCTCAAAGGAAGTATGGAAAGGTGGTGCAGATGGGCACGCAGCAACGCTCCTCTGCGCACACCATCGAGATCGTGGATAAGATTCACAACGGCGTGATCGGCAGAGCCTATTATGCAAAGGCCTGGTACAGCAACGTGCGCAAGTCGATCGGAATTGGCAAAGATGCGCCGGTGCCGGCGCAGCTCGACTGGGATCTGTGGCAGGGACCGGCGCCGCGGCAACCCTATAAGGACAATGTTCAACCGTATAACTGGCACTGGTTCAAGATCTGGGGCACCGGTGAAACGCTGAACAACGGCACGCACGAAGTGGACGTATGCCGCTGGGCGCTCGGAGTGGATTTCCCGAACCGCATCACTTCGTCGGGGGGACGATATCAATTCAAGGACGATTGGCAGTTTTACGACACGCTGGTCACCAGTTTTGAATATGACGACAAGCTCATTGACTGGGAAGGCAAATGCTGCCAGGGAATGAAGATTTACAATCGCGATCGCGGATCGACGATTATGGGAACCACGGGCACGGTGCTGGTGGACCGCGATGGCTATGAGATTTACGACTTGAAGGGAAACAAGACCAGCGAATTCAAGACCGGCAAAGCAACCTCCTCCTCTGACCTCACCGGCCGCGACTCCATGACCGATGCGCATTTTGCCAATTTCATTGCGGCTGTCAAGACAGGATCGGCACTCAACGCGCCGGTCTCCGTGGGCAACGTCGCAGTGACTATGCTGCAGCTTTCCAACGTGGCCTGGGAAGTAAATCGCGAATTGCATCTGGACCCGCAGGATGGGAAGGTGCAGAACGATGCGGAGGCGATGAAGATGTGGAGTCGCACTTACGAGAAAGGCTGGGCACCTCACCTATGAATTCAACTTTTTCGCGTCGCTCGTTTATTCAATCAGGCGCATTGATCGCGGCTGGGTATAGTGCTTCGAGTTCTATCCCTGCTTTCGGTCAGCCTTCGCAGGAAACCGGCAGGCCGTCGCCAATTCAATTGGGGCTGGCAAGCTACACGTTTCGCAATTTCACTCGGGCGCAGATGATCGGCTTCATGAAGCAGCTCAATATGACCGCGCTGAATGTGAAGGACGTGAAAGATCATTTGCCCATGGACCCGGCTGAAGAGGCGAAGGCGCTGGCCGATTATGCCGGCGCCGGCATTAAACTTCACGCTGCGGGAGCCATCTATTTTGCAAAAGATGAGGATGACGATATTCGCGGCAAGTTTGAGTATTGCAAGCGGGCTGGCATTTCGGTGATTGTTGCAGGCGATCCGGCGCCCACAACCCTTCCGCGCATAGAAAAGTTTGTCAAGGAATACGACATCCGGATCGCGATCCACAACCACGGCCCGGAAGATAAGGTGTGGCCATCGCCGCTGGATGTGCTGAAAGCGGTAAAGGACATGGACCCGCGCATCGGTTGCTGCATCGATGTGGGGCATGCGGTGCGCGCCGGAACGGACGTGGTTCAAGCCATACACGAGGTGGGCCCGCGGCTGTTCGATATGCACATGAAGGACCTGACAAGTTTCCAGAGCAAGGAGAGCCAGGTTGCGGTGGGCGACGGCATCCTGCCGGTGCGGGAAATCTTCGAGGCGCTGATCGCGACCAAGTACAAGGGGTTTGTGGATCTCGAATACGAGGTGCATGGCGACGATCCGATGCCGGGTGTC
>PMOF01000203.1 GCA_003162495.1 Acidobacteriaceae bacterium | reverse complement strand
CCCTGCATGGCAAACACATCGTCTGACGCGCGCAGGAACGAATCGCGCACCGTGGCATCGCCGCCACCCAGCCAGTCCATGCCGTCCTGGTTGGCGTTGCCGGGATTGCCGCCGATCACGCGCAGGTCGTTATACACAAAGCCGCTACTGTCCTTCATCTGAATCGACCAAGTGCGGGCGCGCACAATGCAGGTCAACCCGTCGATCTCGACGTTGCTGGCGTTGAGCGCGCCAATGCAGTGCCAATCGGGCTTCTGCATCCAGCCTTCGTCGGTGGTGGGGTCTTGCAAGCCATCGTAAACAATCGTCCCGCGGCCCAACACCTTCACGTTTACCACGTTCCACAAGTTGAGGCTTCCGAAGATGAAAGCGCCCGGCGCGAGATAGATGGTGTCACCTGATTTGGGGTTCAGGCTCTGGCGGTGAATGCCCGCAGGAATAATCTGCAGGTGGGGACCCGAGGGCGGCGCGGGCGGCGGCGTGCCCGCAAATAGAAACAGCATCTTGGCGTGATTCAGGAAGTCGCCGGGCCGCGCGATGGAGAGCTTGGCCGGTCCCGACAGCCGAAAGCGAATGGTCTGGCCTTGGCGAATGGGCCGCAAACCCAGCCGCCACGGCTGGATATCGACACCCCGATCCCAAAAGCCCGGCTCGGCCGCGGTGATGGAGATATCTACGGGGCCAGTGATGTCAAAGCTGACAAATTCGTAGCTCGACGCAGCGTGGGCCACATCCACCGCCTGCCCATTGACGGTGACCGTAAACGCCGTGGAGCGCATCTCCGCTGGAACCGGCGCGGCCTGCACCCGCGACGCGCCATGGGCGGCGGCCGGGAGCGCAAGAAGGACCACGAGCAGCAGACGAAAACCCGGCAAGGAGACGGACCCCGGCAATAAAGTGGAACCAAACCACTGTAGCACTGGGGGAATGTGCGAAAGTTTCAGATGCCTTCGCCCATCGAAACATATTCCTGCAGCCGTTCCAGATCCTCGCGGTATGCGCTGCGCTCCGCTTCTTCGGCGGCGAAGGGTTCGGCGGGGTGGGGCTGAATGCCTTCCACGCAGAGGCACTTTTCCAGCTCTTCGACGCGGGCAGAGAGCGCAATGAGCGCGTCGGAAAGCGGATCCTTCACATCGTGCGGATCGGTGATAAGCACTCGCTGGCCGTTGCGATAAACGATGTGCGCCGGAACCCCCACGACGGTGGAGTTGGGCGGCACGTCGGAAAGAACGACCGAGCCCGCGCCCACACGGGAGTTTTCGCCGACCGTGATGTTGCCCAGGACGTTGGCATTGTTGCCGATGAAGACACCGTCGCAAACGGTGGGGTGGCGCTTGCCGTGGCCTTTGCCGGTTCCGCCCAGCGTCACGCCCTGGTAGAGAGTCACGTCGCTGCCCACGATGGCGGTTTCGCCGATCACCACTCCCATGGCATGGTCAATGAACAGCCGCCGGCCCAGCAGCGCCCCAGGATGAATATCGACGCCGGTGAAAAAGCGGGCTAGCTGGGAGAGCATGCGCGCCGGCAGTCGCAGCCCGGCGCGCCAAAGCGCATGTGAGACGCGGTGAATCCAGACCGCCCACAGCCCCGGATAGCACAGCAATATCTCCAGCCGGGAACGCGCAGCCGGATCGCGCTCCTTTACGGAGTGGATGTCTTCGCGGATGCGGGCAAACAGGGCCATAGATAGTCGGGTACGCGAAGTTTTCTGGTCCCCCACCCTTGCGACAAAAAGACGTCGCAAGGATGGGGCTCCCAGCAATTAAGGCTGACGGACACTACACGGCAAGCGCCTCGGTGGGCAGAGCCAGGGCCTGCTGGCGCAGCGACTCGAACAGCACGCTTGAGAGATAACGCTCGCCGAAGTCCGGCAGCACCACCACAATCAGTTTGCCTGCGTTCTCTGGCCGCGCCGCCACCTTGAGCGCCGCGGCCAGCGCCGCTCCGGAAGAGATACCGACAAAGAGGCCTTCCTCAAGTGGCAGGCGTCGGGCCATTTCGATGGACTCGTCGTTGGTCACCGTGATGACCTCGTCAATGAGACTCGTGTCGAGGACTGCGGGGATGAAGCCGCCGCCGATGCCCTGTATTTTGTGCGGCCCCGGCTTGCCGCCCGAAAGCACGGCGCTATCCGTCGGCTCGACCGCGATCGCCTTGAAGCCGGGCTTGCGCTCCTTGATGTATTTGGCCACCCCGGTAATGGTGCCGCCTGTGCCCACGCCGGAGATGAGAATGTCCACCTTGCCGTCCGTGTCGTTCCAGATCTCCGGGCCAGTGGTGGCGTAATGAATGGCGGGGTTGGCCGGGTTGTTGAACTGCTGCAGAATGTAGCCGTTCGGCGTTTTGGCCAGGATTTCATCCGCCTTGGCGATGGCGCCTTTCATGCCGTTGGGACCGGGCGTGAGTACGATCTCCGCGCCAAACGCGAGCAGCACCGTGCGCCGCTCCAGGCTCATGGTCTCAGGCATGGTGAGAATCAGCCGATAGCCTTTGACGGCGGCGACGAACGCGAGAGCAATACCGGTGTTGCCGCTGGTGGGCTCGATCAGCACGGTCGAGCCAGGCTTGATCTTGCCGTCCTTTTCGGCGGCGTCAATCAGCGCAAAACCGAGCCGGTCTTTCACGCTGGAGGCGGGGTTTTGGCTTTCCAGCTTGGCCACCACGGTTGCGGGCAGACCAGCCGCCACTCGGTTGAGCCGCACCAGCGGCGTACGGCCAATAATCTCAGTTACGTTCGCGGCAATGCGCGCCATAATCTTCTCCTCTTCCCAAGGCATGCGGCCCTGGTCCTTCGTTTCAAAATTTGGGGTGGTGGGTTGCCTTCAGACGAGCAGGCCTGTGCGGGTCTTGGGATGCACGTCCGCATCGGAGCTGGCACCAGGGCGGTGTTAGCGACATCGACGCATACCCACAGCGTAGACCCAGCGCGCGGAATCTGGCAAGGGAAACTCCGCGGCGACCGCATCGATTGCTGGAAAAAAATATTTGAATAGCAGTTGACAGGCTAACTCTACATATGTAGAGTTAGCCGCATGAAGCTTCGACTCACTGCGCAAACCATCCGGATTCTGAATGCTTTTCTCGAGCAGCCCGCGGATTGGAAGTATGGATACGACATCAGCCGCAACACGGGTTTGAAGTCCGGTACGCTCTATCCGATTCTCATGCGGTTGGCAGAGCGCAGCCTGCTTGAAACTATGTGGGAGCCTGGCGAGCCAGGCAAACCTCCGCGTCATATGTACCGGTTTACGCCCGATGGATTGCGGTTTGCGCGAGCCAACGCGGCCGCGGATATCAACGGCTCCTTGGGGCGACAAGTGGCGCTGAATCGGATGAAGGGCTGGTTGGTTTCCTGATGGGGGCGCCTCGCAGGCTTGCCGTCAAGATGCTCAGCGCCGTGCTTCGCTATGCGCCGGACGACAGCCGCGACTGGGCCAGCGCCATGCTGCGCGAGCTCGATTTTATTGAAGAAGACTGGGCGGCGCTTTTCTGGGCGATTGGAAGTACTTCGGCGATTCTGCGGCGCGCCGCGAGCGTTTGGCGAATGTGGTTCAAAAGCAAATCAATGGAGGGAAGGATGAACAACAAAGGGAAAAAAGCGCTTGGAATTGGATTAGGCGTGCTCTCTGCTTTAGCCCTGGTGGGGTGCGCACTGGCAACGCTGCGCCTCGCCGGCCTGGTGTTTCCGGGGCTCGACCACTCTCCCTGGGCATACTGGCTGGCGGTGATGGCCATACCGGAAGCGATCTTTGTGGCAGCGACCGTGATGCTGTGGCGAAAAAAGGGCCCGGTGGCGGCAGGCATATTAGCCATGGTCCTGGTGGTGGCGCTCCACGTAGCGGTTCATTTGACTCTGCGTTAGCCGGCGCAAAGAGCGTACGTGATAAGTGCGATGCGCATCTCAGCCGGTATTGCGGAGCCCGGCTGAAATGCCGCTGATGGTTGCGGCAATGGCGCGGTTGATTTCGGGCGTATCTTCGCCCGCGCGTTTGCGGCGCAGCATGTCCACCTGGATGAGGTGCATGGGATCGACATACGGATTGCGCAGCCGAATGGAGTGAGCCAGCACCTGATTGGTCTGAAGCAGTTCGGTTTGCCGCGTGACCGCGAGAACGGCGCGCACGGTGCGATGAAATTCAGCATCGAACAGGTCGTAGATGCGCTCGCGAAGCTTTGCGTCCTTAACCAGCGACGAGTAGAGCCGCGCCGTGGCCAGATCCACCTTGCCCAGCGCCATCTCCACGTTGCGGACCAGGTCAATAAACAGCGGAAACTCGCGAGCCATGGTTTGCAACAATTCGAGCGCGCCCGGCTGGGCCAGATATTCTTCCATCGCAAAGCCCACGCCAAACCATGCCGGCACCAGCAGCCGCGATTGCGTCCAGCCGAAGACCCAGGGAATGGCGCGCAGATCGGAAAGCCGGGGTGAAGCTTTGCGCCGCGAGGGTCGCGAGCCGATCTTGGCGTTCTCCAGTTCGCCCACTGGCGTGGACTGCTCAAAGTAAGTAACCACGCCTGGATCGTCGAGAATGTGCTTGCGGTAGAAGCCGTATGCGAGGTCAGAAAGCTGGTCGAGGGCAGACTCCCACTCCGGCTTGAGCACGCCGGTGAAGTGGCCCTCGGGATCGCGTGCATTGGGACGCGCCAATGCGTCGAGCGATGCCGCGATCATCAACTCAAGATTGCGTTCAGCCAGCACTTCGTCGGCATATTTGAAGTTCAGCACCTCGCCCTGTTCGGTAATGCGCAATTGGCCATCGAAGGAATCCATGGGCTGGGCGAAGATGGCGCGATGCGTGGGTCCGCCGCCACGACCCACCGTGCCGCCGCGGCCATGAAAGAGCCGCAGCTTCACGCCCGCCTCGCGCGCCGCCACGTGCAGGTCGCGGTGGGCGCGGAAAATTTCCCAGGTGCTGGTCAACATGCCGCCGTCTTTATTCGAATCCGAATAACCCAGCATGACCTCCTGCCAGTTGTCCCAGGTGACCATCAGGGTGCGATAGTCGGGCCGGCTCCAGAGTTCGCGGCAGACCGCTGGCGCCTGACGCAGATCGTCGATGGATTCGAAGAGCGGCACCGGCATCAATCCGGGGTCCCCACGGACAGGTCCTCGTCCGTGGGGTGGCAATCCCGGATCGCGCCCTGCGCCTTCAACCTGCACCCCGCCCAGCCGCGCCAGCCGCACCACCGTCAGCACGTCTTCCACCGTGGCCGCGCCGCTGATCACGTATTGGCGAATCGTCTCGGGTGAGCAACTCGCCTTGACTTCGGCTACCACGCGAAAGGTCTCAAGCACGCTGGCAGTCTCCGCCGAGAGCGGACCGGGCAGCGATTGCGCCAGGGTATCGCGGATGGCCTCTTGCAGTGCGGCTGCCAGCACGCGCGCGTGCTGGCGAATGTCCAGCGTATGCAAATGCAGCCCAAAGGTGCGCACCTGCAAAATGAGCGGATCGACCAATGTGCGCGCGATGCGAATGCCGCGATTGGCGGCCAGCGAGGCGCGCAATGTTTCCAGATCATCGAGGAATTCTTCCACCGAGCAGTAGGGCGGCAGCACCTGATTGAGTTGTTCCTGTCCCTGCGCGAGCGTTTGATCAGCAATCGGCGCCGATGTGACGCCGGGGCCTGCTTGCTTCCCCGTCCTTTCCAGCGTCCGCTGCACCCTCGCCTTGAGACAGATCACAAATCGGCGATAGTATTCAAACTCATACTGCTCGCCGAACACCTGCGCTTCCGGCGTGTGCACCTGGGCCACATACTCTTCGAGTTTTGCCAGCAATTGGTCGCTCACTGGCCTCTGCTGCGCGCTGGTGGTGAGCAGGTCGACGATCTCCTGCAGTTGCCGCTGGTAATAGAGCAGCAGGTGCCCGCGCGCCAGTTGAATGGAGTCGCGCGTCACTTGGGGCGTGACAAAGGGATTGCCGTCGCGGTCGCCGCCGATCCAGGAGCCGAACGATAAGACCTGGGGCAGCGCCAGCGCTTCGATCTCCACGCCGTACGACGCCTGGAGCGCCTCCGAGATCTCGCGGTAAAGGCACGGCAACGTCTCGAAGATGGAGACATCGTAGTAGTCGAGGCCCATCTTGATTTCGTCGTAAACCGTTGGCCGGCGCGATCGGACCTCGTCGGTCTGCCACAGGCTGGTGATCTCGGCAAGCACCAGTTGTTCCAGGCGCGCCAGGTCCTGCTCGGGCACTGGAATGCGATCGAGCGTGGCGAGGAACTCGCCGATGCGCCTGCGCTTGAACATCACCGAGCGCCGCGCCACCTCAGTGGGGTGCGCGGTAAACACGGGCACGACGAACACGCGCTTGAGCCAGTCGAGAGCCTCGTCCGCGCTGATGCCCACGCGGCGCATTTCGGACAAAGTCCCGGTCAAAGACCCGCGCTGGCGGCCGGCCCGACCGCTGAGCCGAAGCGCAATGCGCCGCCGCTTGCGATGATTGGTTTCCGCTAGGTTGATGAGCTCGAAGTAGAAAGCAAAAGCGCGGGTGAGCAGAATGGCGCGCTCCGCGGGAAGCGAGTGCACCAGTTCGAGCGCGGTGGCGGCTTGGCGCGCGGCCTCTTCGTCGCTGCCGCTGCTCTCCGCATCGCGGCGGCGGATGGTGCCCTGCCGCAGTGCCTCCACATGGGCAAACAACTCGTCGCCGGCCTGCTCGCGCAATACTTCGCCAAGCAGCATGCCCAGCGAACGCACATCGCGCCGCAGGGGAGCTTCTTTGAGGTCGCCGGATTGCGCTTCCAGCTCCGCCAGCCGTTGCGACCAGCTCTCGGGATTCCACAAAAGGGCCATCGTATTTTGATTATGCACGACGGGCTATAAAGACCGTCTCAGGATAGCGCAGCCTGCCCGTCCAACTGCGCCATCAGGTCTTCCCACTCGGCAGTCAGCGCGGCTAACTGGCTGCGCAGGTCTTCGGCCAGATTGCTCAGCCGATCCGTTTCCGCTGCAGAGACATAGACGCTCAATTGCTGCTCGGTGTGCGCAATGGCAGCTTCGATGCGCGGAGTTTCTTCTTCCAAAAACGCACAGCGCTCCTCCATCTGCTTCTGCTTGATGGGATTCAGGCGGCGGGGGCGATCGATTGCAGTACCATTAGCGCCATTTGCCCCCTCCGATGGGGGCGATGCGGCCTGCAGTTGAGACGCAGGTCCTTCGACTCGCTCCGCTCGCTCAGGATGACTCGTTGTTGGGGAAGGAGCGCCGGCAGCCAGAGCCTCTTTGCGCCGCAGATAGTCTTCGTAGTTGCCCTCGTGGCTGGTCACCGTTCCGCCCTCCACCTCCAGGACCCGCGTGGCCAGCCGGTCAATGAAATAGCGGTCGTGAGAGACAAAGACCACGGTGCCAGAAAAAGCGGCCAGCGCCTCGAGCAGCACGTCCTTAGCGCGCATGTCCAGGTGATTCGTGGGCTCATCGAGCAGCAAAAAGTTCGACGGCGAGACCAGAATCCGCGCCAGCGCGTAGCGGTTGCGCTCTCCGCCGCTCAACACGCCGAGAGGCTTGTATACATCGTCGCCGCTAAACAGAAAACACCCCAACAACGACCGCAGCGCCTGTTCCGGTACTTTGAGCGCGGCGCGGCTAATGTCGTCCAGCATGCGCGATTCGCCATCCAGCACCTTGTACTGGTCCTGCGCAAAGTACTCGCTCACAACATTGTGGCCGAGGCGCACCGTTCCGGCCGTGGGCGCTTCGTCCCCCGTGAGCAGGCGGATCAGTGTGGACTTGCCCGCGCCGTTCACGCCCACCAGGGCAACCCTGTCTCCGCGCTCAATGGTGAATTTGACACCGCTAAGAACCTGCTTTTCGCCGTAACTCTTCGAGAGCCCGTCTGCTTCTACCACCGTGCGTCCCGAGGGCGGCGGCTGCGGAAACTTGAAATGGATCACCGGCTCCTCTTCGGGAATTTCAATGCGCACGATCTTATCCAGTTCCTTGATGCGCGACTGCACCTGTTTGGCCTTGGTGGCCTGGGCGCGAAAGCGGTTGATGAACGCCTCAAGATGCTCGATCTGCTCGCGCTGATTGCGGTAGGCCGCCTCTAACTGCGCACGCCGTTCGTCCTTCTGCTGCAGATACTTTGTGTAATTGCCCTGATAGATTTGCAGGCGCTTGTTCCATATCTCCACCGTGCGGTCGATCGTCACATCGAGAAAATAGCGGTCGTGCGAGATCAATATGTAACCGAACGGATAAGTCCGGAGATAGTCTTCGAGCCAGTTGCGAGTTTCCAGGTCCAGGTGGTTGGTGGGCTCGTCAAGGAGGAGCAAGTTAGGCTTGGCCAGCAGCAGCTTGGCCAGCGCGATGCGCATCTGCCAGCCGCCGCTGAACTCATCCGTCTGGCGCGCCCAATCCTGTTTGGTGAAGCCGAGTCCGGTCAGCACTCCGCCCACTTGCGCGTCCAGAGCGTAGCCGTCCAGCGCATGAAAGCGCTCCTGCAACATTGAGTAGCGCTCCGCCGCGGCCTCATACTCCGCCCCGGCGTGATCCAGTTCGGCTAACTGGCCGCCCAGCCGCTCGATCTCCTGCTCCATCGCACGCAACTCGTCGAAGACTGTGAGGCACTCGGCAAACACGCTGCGCCCTTCCAACCGCAGGCCCTCCTGGGGGAGATATCCAATGCTCATGCCGCGGGTCTGCTGCAGGGCGCCGTAATCCAGCGATTCGAGCCCCGTCAGCACCTTCATCAGCGTGGACTTTCCGGTGCCGTTGGCGCCCACCAGCGCCGTCTTTTCGCGCGCGCGGATCAGCCAGTTGGCCTCAAGAAACAGGACCCGCGGTCCAAACCGCTTGCCGGCATTTTGCAGAGAAAGCATCCACGTCCATTCTCGCAGAGAGCGGGCCGCGCCTTGCTCCGCACCTGGCCAACCTAAGCCGTTCCGCGTCGCAAACAGGCGCCGATTTTGTCGCAGCACTGCCCAAGCCCCTACAATCATTTCCAGGCCGGGGCCTGTAGCTCAACGGTTAGAGCAGGGGACTCATAATCCCTTGGTTGGGGGTTCGAATCCCTCCGGGCCCACCAATATAACAAAATAAATTGATAGGTTGGCGAGTTCAACGCGGCGCATTGCCGTGCGTTCAACGAGGCGAACGCGCAGCAGGGCATCGTTCATGGGCACGGGCGCCAGGGGTCAGCGCCGCCGGGGAAGGAATGTCCAGATGGCAGGGTCCTCTTCGCCGAGCACCCAGGAGCAGAAGCCCTGCAGGCCGTTTTTCTGAACCAGTTCGTAGCGGTCTTTGAAGGTGTGCAGATCGGTAAAGAAGATCCACTCGCGCATCTGATCGCGGTAAAAGAAAAAGTAGGCGGCGTGGTCTTCAGTGTCCCACTGAATCTTGCCGTTGTAAGCTTCGGCGAGTTGCAGCGCATTGGGCGTACCGATGTAATCGGCGGTAGGATTCGGCTTCTCCACGCTCGACTCCGTCTCTTTGGTGGGGGCCCCGGTGTACCAATGGTAGCCATAGAGAGGAATGCCTAGCGAAAGCTTTTCTTTGGGGACCACCTTGAGTGCGTAGTCGAGATTTTCAATAGTCCAGTCCCAGCCGGCGACGGGGCCGGGCATCGTCCAGCGCGTGTGCTGATCGTAGGTCATCAGGCAGACCAGATCCACGTATTTCGCGATCGCTGCAATGTCGTAGGCGCCGCGCCAATCCGTGTAGATCCACTTGGCAAAGCCGCCGGCGCCGGGGTAACCGGGCGCATTGGGCACTGTAGCGATCGTCAATTGCAGGCCGGCTTTGTGCATTGCCTCTGCCGATGCTTTAACGAGCTCCGTCAAAGGATCGCGATCGATCCAGTCGATGTTTTCAAAGTCAAACTGAAAGCCGGTGTAGCCGTGCAGTCTGGATTCGCGGATCATGGCGTCATTCAAGCGGGCCTGCGCTGCGGGATTGGCGGCCAGCGCGTGAAAGCCCTTCTTGTTGAACATGGCAACGATCGGCATGACCGGCAGCTTTTCATCCTGAGCCCGTTTGAGTACGGT
>PMOF01000004.1:1494-3051 GCA_003162495.1 Acidobacteriaceae bacterium | reverse complement strand
CCTTGACGGCAAAGAGCTGCTCCTCGAAAATGGCCTGCCCCTGGGCCTTGCTGCCGAAACAACCTACGCCGAATCCACTTTCCAACTGGCCGCGGGCCAACAGTTCACCCTGCTTACCGACGGCGTCGTCGAAGCCCGCGACAAAACCGGCGCGCTCTTCGGCTTCGAACGCACTGCCGCCATCGCGAACCGGCCCGCCGAAGCCATCGTAAGCGCCGCCCAGGCCTTCGGCCAGGACGACGACATCACCGCCCTTACCCTGGAGAGGACGGCCCTCGCATGATGCACTTCTGCGCGCTGATCTCCCAAGCTCTTCCACTCATGAACGTGCTTTTTGATCATGTCTCGCTTGCCGAGCAAGTCCGCCTCACACCTTATGTGGTATACGCAGTCTCGCTTTTCTCTCTGGCCGCGACTTACCTGGCCTTATGGTGGACCGCTCGGGATTATCGAGTGTTTTGCAGCATGGGCGTTTATCTCCTCCTGTGTGGAGCGCAGATGCTCTGGCTCTATTTCGGGGGGTCCAAATCCAACTGGGCTCTGGTGGCGCTGACAGGCCCCGTGCTGGTGACGATTGCCGGCCAGGCCATGCGGGTGCCCAATCGGCGCTGGGCTCTGGTCATATGGCCATTCAGCATTTTCGTATTCCTTGTCGGCTGGTTTCCTTCGTTCCGCTTCCTGCAGCCTTTTCCAGTTGATGTGAGCGATATCATTCTGTTCGTCCTCATTGTGCAAGGCGTTCGCCGAGGGCAAAGGCGCGACCGCCAGATCGCCACTGCCTTCTTCTTTTTCCTGTGTGTGCGCTGGACGCTTTCCTCAAACTTCCGGGAAGTCACCCATGTGCCGGTCTTCGTGGAGATTGGCGGCGGAGTTTGGGCTATCCCACCTGCCGCCATTGTTCTGCTGGGAGGGGCCACTCTGGCCATATTTGTTCGCGACCTGATCCAGGATCGTCGCGAAAAGGAGCGCATGGCTGCTGAGCTCGCAGCCGGCCGCGCCGTCCAGCAAGTGCTCATCCCCAAAGACATTCCCACAATCTCGGGATTTAGCATTCAATCCGTCTACAAACCTTACGGAGAAGTTGGCGGCGATTTCTTCCAGATTCTGCCCCTCGAACAGGGCGGCGTTTTGGTTTTCATTGGAGACGTAAGCGGAAAGGGAATGCAGGCTGCCTTGATGGTCTCGCTGCTGGTCGGCACGCTGCTGACTCTGGCCGAATCCACCACCAGCCCAGCCCAGATTCTTATTGGGCTCAACCGCCGTCTTCAAAGCCGCAGCCATGGCGGATTCACCACCTGCCTGGTCCTCCGCGCCGATCCCGACGGAACGCTGACCATCGCCAATGCCGGCCACATCGCGCCGTACCTTGACGGCAAAGAGCTGCTCCTCGAAAATGGCCTGCCCCTGGGCCTTGCTGCCGAAACAACCTACGCCGAATCCACTTTCCAACTAGCCGCGGGCCAACAGCTCACACTCGTCACCGACGGCGTCGTCGAAGCCCGCGACAAAACCGGCGCGCTGTTCGGCTTCGAACGCACTGCCGCCATCGCGAACCGG
>PMOF01000004.1:0-1472 GCA_003162495.1 Acidobacteriaceae bacterium | reverse complement strand
GACAAACTCCAGCGCGCCTTCAAGACTCTTCGCGGCCAGGGCACACTCACTGAAGAGAACATCGCCGAAGCCCTGCGGGAAATCCGCGTCGCGTTGCTCGAAGCCGACGTCAACCTCAACGTTGCTCAAGACCTGATCGAGCATATCCGCGTCAAGGCCGTCGGCACCGAAGTCCTCACCGCGCTCTCGCCCTCCGAACAGGTGATCAAAATCGTCCGCGACGAACTCATCGCCCTGCTCGGCAAAGACACGGCCCGCTTCAAGTTCGCCTCGCAGCCGCCCACGGTCATTCTCATGGCCGGCCTTCAGGGCTCCGGCAAAACCACCACCAGCGGCAAACTGGCCGCATGGCTCAAAAAGGGTGGCCATCGCCCCATGCTGGTCTCGGTAGACGTCTACCGCCCCGCTGCCCGAGAACAACTCAAAGTCGTGGCCAAATCCATCGAGGCCAAGCTCTACGAGGGCGACCAGAAAGGCGAGCCCGCCGGTCCGGAACTGGTCGTGCGCCTCGCTAAAGAAGCTCTGCGCGAAGCCCGCATCATGGGCTGCGACACGCTGATCGTCGACACCGCCGGCCGCCTGCACATTGACGAAGCGTTGATGGATGAAATGGGCCGCCTCAAAAAGCTCCTCAATCCCGCGGAGATTTTGTTTATCGCCGACGCCATGACCGGCCAGGACGCCGTCAACTCCGCTCAGGACTTCCACACTCGCCTCGGCCTCACCGGCGTCATCCTCACCAAGATGGACGGCGATGCCCGCGGCGGCGCGGCGCTCTCCATCCGCCACGTCACCGGCCAGCCTATCAAGTTCATCGGCGTCGGCGAAAAGCCGGACGCCTTCGAGCCCTTCCATCCCGACCGCATTGTCGGCCGCATCCTCGGCATGGGCGACATGATGTCCCTCATCGAAAAAGCCGAATCCACCCTGGACCGCAAAAAATCGGAAGACTTCGCCAAGAAAGCGCTCCTGGGCGACGGCTTCACCCTCGAAGATTTTCGCGACCAGTTGCATCAGATCAAGAAGATGGGCTCCATGGAAAGCATCTTGAAGATGCTTCCCTCCGTCGGCCCCTTTGCCGGCCTGCAGCAGGCCTCCCAGAACATCGACGAAAAGCAATTCACGCGCCTTGAAGCCATCATCAACTCCATGACCCCCATCGAGCGCCGCAATCACGAAATCATCTCCGGCACGCGCCGCAAGCGTATCGCCGCCGGCTCCGGTACATCGGTGCAAGACGTAAACCAGCTCCTCCGCCAATACGCCCAGATGGCCAAAATGTTCAAGCAAATGGGCAAAGGCGGCATGGCCGGAAAAATGATGCGCGGCGGCCTCGGCGCCATGGGCATGGGCGGCAAACAACGATTCTGGCGATAAGAAATCGCTCTATGCCACGCTGTCTAACTTCCCGATAGGTTGTCAAATAAGTTGTCAGGCGCAACCATGACTACTACCAGCCTCCAGGACCAACT
>PMOF01000262.1 GCA_003162495.1 Acidobacteriaceae bacterium | reverse complement strand
GTCCCTGCCGACCGCTGCGGCCAGCTCGCCAGCAAACTCGGAGTTCACCGTACCGTGCTCGGAGAAGAACGCGGAGCCAATGATGACGCGCTTCGCGCCGGCATCGAGCACCTGGCGCGCGCGGTCGATGGAGTGGATGCCTCCGCCGGCCTGGACCGGCAGACGTTTGGCAATCTGTGCGACAAGTAATGAGTTATCGCCCTGGCGTATTGCGGCGTCCAGATCAATCAACTGGACTAACGGAAAGCGAGAGAATTTCTCGATCCAGTATTCGAAATCGTCAAAAGCAAGACGGAGTTTTTCGCCTTGCACAAGCTGAACGATGCGGCCGCCGAGCAAATCGATGGAAGGAATCAGCATGGGAGCCTCACGGAAACCCCGGCGCGGCGGAGCTCTTCTTTGAGAGAACGGGCGCTCGATACACCGAAGTGAAAAATGCTGGCGGCGAGCGCTGCATCGGCCTTGCCGCGCGCGAAAACGTCAGTGAAATGAGCCACAGTTCCTGCTCCGCCAGAGGCGATGACGGGAATGCTGACCGACTCGCTGACGGCTGCGGTGAGCTCGCAATCGAAGCCGGCGCGGGTTCCGTCAGCGTCCATGGAGGTGAGCAGGATTTCGCCTGCGCCGCGGGCTTCGGCTTCGCGCGCCCACTCGACGACACGGCGGCCGGTTAGCTTGCGACCACCCTGCACAAAGACCTGCGCCTCGCGAACAGGGTCAGCGGCTTGAGGATCGCGGCGAGCGTCGATCGCGACAACGACGGCCTGTGCGCCGAAGCTGCGGCCGATGGCGTCAATTAGCGCGGGGTCGGCGAGGGCAGCGGAGTTCACACTGACTTTGTCCGCGCCGGCCTGGAAAACCTGCGCGGCATCCTCCGCGGAGCGGATGCCGCCGCCGACGGCGAAGGGGATGAAGAGCTCGCGAGCGGTGCGGCGCACGGTGTCGAGCAGCGTCTGGCGGCCTTCGTGGGTCGCGGTGATGTCCAGGAGCACGATTTCGTCCGCGCCTTCGCGGGCATGGCGCGCGGCGAGAGCAGCCGGATCGCCTGCATCGACGATATCGACAAACTGCACGCCCTTGACGACACGGCCGCCGTGCACATCGAGGCAGGCGATGATGCGCTTGGTGATCATGCGATTCCCTTTCCTTCCCACAAGAGGAAGTTGCGGAGAATCTTAAGTCCGGTGTCTCCTGATTTTTCGGGGTGGAACTGAACACCCATCACGTTGCCACGCTCCACAGCCGCGGCAAAGGGCTCAATGTATTGCGTGATGGCGGCGGTGGCGGCAGTGACCGGGGCTTTGTAGGAATGGGTGAAGTAGACGAATTCGCCCTGCTCGACACCGGCCAACAGGCGCGAGCCGGGGCGCGCTTCGAGCGAGTTCCAGCCGACGTGGGGAATTTTTTCTTTGCTTGCCAGAAAGCGAGTGCACTGCTCGGCAAAGTGCGCTAGGCTTGGCTGCTGCGGTGCTTCGCTGGAGCCTGCGTAAAGCCATTGCATGCCCACGCAGATGCCGAGGAACGGAACGCCGCGCGCAATGGCCGCGCGAATCGCCGGAGTGAGGCCCGTGGCGTCAAGGCGCGCGGAAGCGGCGAAGTGGCCAACGCCGGGAAGGACGAGACGGTCCGCCGCGTCAACGAGAGCTAGATCGCCGCCAGTGACTTCAACTTCCGCGCCGAGGTGACGCAGTGCCTTCCGGACCGATGTCAGGTTGCCCGCTTTGTAATCGATGACGGTTACGCGCATTACAACAATCCTTTGGTCGAGGGCAACATATCTCCGAGTTGTTTATCCCGGGAGCAGGCTACACGCAGCGCGCGCGCAAAGGCTTTGAAGATAGCCTCAATTTTGTGATGGTTGGAGCGGCCATACATGGTTTTCACGTGGACATTGGCACGAGCCCCGCGAGCGAAGCCCTCGAAAAAGTCAGTGACCAACTCAGTTTGCAGGTCGCCGACCAGGCGTGTGCGAACTTTGGTCTCGACGGCGAAGGCGGCGCGGCCGCTCAGATCTACAGCGGCGATGGCCAGGGTCTCGTCCATGGGCATGAGGAAATATCCGGCGCGCAAGATGCCGCGCTTGTCGCCGAGGGCGCGGTCGAAAGCTTCGCCGAGCGCGATGCCTACGTCTTCAACGGTGTGGTGCTGGTCTACATCAAGATCCCCGTTGCATTTGAGTTTCAGATCGAAGGCGCCGTGACGAGCGAACAGTTCCAGCATGTGATCGAAAAAGCGGATGCCTGTGGCGATCTTGTATTGGCCGCGGCCCTCAAGGGTGAGATGAAGGTCAATACGGGTTTCTGCCGTAATGCGCTCCACAATGGCAGTGCGCGTGGTCGATTTGCGAGCGGAGTTGGCTTTCTTTCCGATTGTCATTGCGCGTCTCCTTGAGATGCCGATGCAGCCTTCAGTGAAGCCACGGCATCGTTGAGAACAATAACTGCATGCCGCATCTGTTCCGTGGTTCCAATGGTGATGCGGACGCGGCCGTCGCAGCCAGGATCGCTGGAGCGGTCGCGGACAAGCACGCCTGCTGCGCGCATGAGGCGCACAAACTCCGCGTGGCGAGAACCGATATCGACAAGGATGAAGTTGGCGCAGCTGGGCCAGCGGCGGATGCCGGCCTTATCCAGAGCGGCCTCAAAGCCTGCGCGCGCCTTAAGAACTTCGCTGACATACCAATCGAGATAGGCTGTATCTTCAAGAGCGGGCGGCAGGCACGCAAGCGCCAGCGAATTCACGCTGTAGGGCGAGAGCACTCGGCGAACCCAGCGCATCAATTCCGCTGAACCAGCGAGGATACCTAAGCGTAAGCCGGCAAGACCATAAGCCTTTGAGAAAGTGCGCGCGACCATCAGATTGGGCAGCTCGTCAAGGAGATCGATCACCGTTTCGCCGTGGAAATGAAAGTAGGCTTCGTCGATCATCACAACTGCGTGCGGCGCGCGACGTGCGAGCTCGACGATCTGTTCACGAGAAGCCGCGGATCCGGATGGACTGTTGGGATTGGCGATGGCGATGATTTTAGTGCGTGGCGTGATGGCGGCCAACAGCCGTTCGAAAGGAAACTGCAAGTCGTCCGCAGCAAGCACCGTGACCACGTTCGCTTCGGTCGCCGATGCATAGACTTCATACATGGTGTACGTGGGGACGGGCAGCAGGAGCTCGTCGCCAGATTCAAGAAAGGTCTCAAAGAGGACGTGAATCGCTTCGTCAACGCCGTTGGTTAAGGCAACCTGCGATTTAGAAAGGCCAAGATGCGCTGCGACGAGGGCCTCAACCGGTTCGCGCTCGGGATAACGCGTGAAGTCGGCTGCGGAAATGCGCGCCAGTGCCTCGCGTACTTTCGGTGAGCAGGCGAACGTGTTCTCGTTGAAGTCGAGACGCAGTGCCTCGCGACTGCCGAGCGGAGGGTGGTACTCCTTCATGGATTGCACGCGGGCGCGTGGGACTGGGTGGCGCGTTGTGATGAGTTCAACCACGAGATCTCCTTTGCAGGCGGGTACGAATGGCTTCTGCATGGCCGATGAGGCCCTCGGCTTCAGCGAGCAGTGCTGCTTTTGGCCCAAGGGTGCGAAGCGCAGATGCTGAGTATTCCTGCACCGTGATGAGCTTGATGAAGTCGTTGACGCTCAGACCGCCGCGCACACGTGCCATGCCGCCAGTAGGCAAAGTGTGATTGGGGCCGGAGATGTAATCGCCCATGGGCTGCGCGGACCAGCGGCCAATGAAGACGGAACCGGCGTTGAGGACCCAGTCGAGATCTGCGCGCGAATCGACGGTCAGGTGTTCGGGAGCCAGCATATTGGTGATGTCACAAGACTCTTCGTACGAGCCGGTAATGAAGACAACGCCCTTGCGGGAAAGAGACTCGTGAGCAACCGGATTGTCGCGGCACCGCAGCTTGGTCTCGACGACGACGGCTTTGGCGAGATCGTGCTTGTTGGTGATAAAAATCGCGAGGGATTCGGGATCGTGTTCGGCCTGGGCAACCAGATCAGCGGCGATGTCGGCAGGGAGACCGCGCTCGCTGGTCACAACGATTTCAGTGGGTCCGGCGAGCATGTCGATCCCACAGTCAAACGCGACCAGGCGTTTGGCGGCGGTGACGTAGAGATTGCCGGGGCCGACAATTTTGTCGACACTCCCGATCGTTGCCGTGCCATAGGCCAGAGCGGCGACAGCCTGCGCGCCTCCCAAACAATAGAACTCCTTGATGCCGAGCAGGTGAGCGGCTGCCAGAGTTTCCGTTGCTGGTTTGGGCGAGACCACCACGATGCGCAGAACGCCCGCTACCTGCGCGGGAATTGCGGTCATCAATAATGTGGAGGGCAGCGGATGACGGCCGCTCGGGACATAGCAGCCCACCGAGCTGAGCGGGCGCACAAGCTGGCCGGTCATGAGGCCGGGCATGGGGCCATCGTCATTCCAAGAAGGCGGAAGTTGCCTGAGGGCGAAGTTGCGAATCTGGCTCTCTGCGGTGATAAGAGCTGCGCGCAACGAGGGAGAGATGACTTCCCACGCGGCGGCCATTTCTTCCGGCGTGAAACGGAGAGTGGCGGGTTCGGTGAGGCCGTCGAACTGGGCTGCATAGCGCATCAGCGCGCGGTCGCCTTGTTTGCGTACATCGGACACGATACGGCGGACAGCGGGGAGCACAGTGTCGAGAGCCGCGCGGCCGCGGTGTTGGAGTGAGGCCAGCAGTTTGGCGGCTTGGCGCTCGGATTTGCCGTTGGTCCGGATGATCTTCATGGCCTGTCTCCGGAATTACAAAACA
Source organism: Acidobacteriaceae bacterium (assembly GCA_003162495.1). GTDB lineage: Bacteria > Acidobacteriota > Terriglobia > Terriglobales > Acidobacteriaceae > Telmatobacter. The sequence continues at coordinate 8,737 of PMOF01000262.1, read as the reverse complement.
ACTTTGTTCAACGGATACTCGACGATCCCCGCAGCCCGGGCAGCTTTCAAACGCGGAATCACATCGCGAGCCACGCCCTCTTCGAGGATGGTATTCACCGCGACCCACTCCGGATCGCTGAGCTGGGAGACAGTAGGCGAGTTCAACGCAGGCAGCACGGCGAGGACGGTATCGAGGTCCACGCGCTTGACGTTGAGCATGAGGCCGACTTGCGATTGGGCATCGATGGCGCCGCGCAACATGAGAGCGATCTGATCGATTTTCTTGCGCTTCCACGGATCGTCGAGTGCATCCCGGCTGGCGATGAGATGGGTCTCGCTCTCGAGGACCGTATCGATGATTTTGAGGTGGTTGGCCTTGAGCGAGCTGCCAGTCTCAGTAACTTCGACAATGGCGTCGGCGAGCATGGGCGGCTTCACTTCAGTGGCGCCCCAACTGAACTCGACTTTGACGTTGACGCTCTTTTCGGCAAAGTAACGCTTGGTCACTTCGACCAGTTCAGTGGCAACAATTTTGCCCTCGAGGTCTTCGGCTTTCTCAAAGCCGCTGCCCTCAGGGACAGCCAGCACCCAGCGCACCTTGCGGCGGCTCTGCTTGGCGTAGGTGAGCGTGGTGACGCTGGTCACGTCAAGTCCGCTCTCGACCACCCAGTCAATGCCGGTGAGTCCCGCGTCGAGGACCCTGTGATCCACGTAGCGAGCCATCTCCTGGGCGCGAATCAGCATGCACTCGATCTCGTTGTCGTCGATGGAGGGGAAGTAGGAACGGCCGTCGGCGTAGATGTTCCAGCCGGCGCGCTTGAAAAGAGCGATGGTGGCATCCTGCAGACTGCCCTTGGGGATGCCAAACCTGAGTTTGTTAGCCACTGGATTCCTCTTTCTGGCTGATAGGATCCTGGTTGGATGTGCTGACCGGGAGCAATTTGGTGAAGCAACTGACGGTGCCCTCGTGACAAACCAGGCCATCGCCCTCTACTTCGACCTGGAAAAGCAGCGTGTCATTGTCGCAGTCCGTGTGAACGGAGACGACGCGCAAGCGGTTGCCGCTGGTTTCGCCCTTCATCCAGAGCTTCTGGCGGGTGCGGCTCCAAAAAGTGACAAAGCCGGTCTCCAATGTTTTGGCGTAACTGACGGGGTTGAGAAAACCCAGCATCAGCACCTGGCCTGTGCGCGCATCCTGCACAATGCCGGGAGCAAGGCCGTCCATTTTTTCGAAGTTGACCCATTCCATGGGTTTGCACCTTTGGTTTAGATTTGTGAAACGAAAAAGCCCGCCGGCTTGGGTCGCCGGCGGGCTTGGGTGTTTCTTAGATCTCTCTGGCCGTTTAGATCAGGCCATGGCAGTCCGCCGGCTTGGAAGTTCCATGATGGGGGTGATGAGCGTGATGGCGGCGGCTCTGCATCTATAGAGAAGTTAAGGCAAAACCGCCGCGATGTCAAATATCTGTCGACTGGGCCGGCCGAAAAAGGTCCCGGTCCTCTATGCCTTCTCGGCCGCGTTCGCCGACTCCGCAGGCGGCGGGGCGGCCGGTTCCTGGAGCATGCCAATCACTTGCTGATACAAACGATTCCGCAAATCAAATCGCTCTGAAGCGCGCGTAACATAACGCACCTGGAGGTCGATTCCTGATCCTACGGGCCGCAGATTCACGACCGGAGCGGCGCTGAACCGGCTCAGCCCATCGCCCCGTGTTCCGCGTTTCCATTCCCTTTCGGCGACCCGCGCATTGGTTTCGGTTTCCTCCAGCACCGCCTTGTGAATGCGATCGACCATGGCCTGGGTGTTTGCGGATGAGGGTACGGGGACGGTGATCTCATCCCACATCCACTGCCCGCTGGTGGAGAAGTTGAAGTACTGACCGCGGACGGCGAAGCCGTTGATGAAGGTAATGCGGCGGCCTGTCGGATGTCCCTCATCTGTCAAGGTTCCGGTTTCGAGAAGAGTGGTGTAAAACAGGCCGATCTCGGTGACTTCGCCGCCAACCCCGTTAATCTCAACCCAGTCTCCGATGCGAATGCCGTTCCTGCCCATGAGGGTGAACCAGCCTAAAAACGCGAGAATGAAATCCTGCAGGGCGATAGTGAGGCCGGCGGTGGCCAGGCCCAGAATTGTCGTGATTTGCCGCGGCGTGCCGAAGACGACGAGCAGAACGAGCACCGCGCCAAGGACCTGCACGCCCAGTTCCAGCACGGTGCGCAGCGTTTGCATCCGTCTCCAGTCAAGGGATGGATGGGCCATCAAACGCTGGACAAGCGCATCGCAGAGAACCATGCAGATGACGATGAAGACGATGAGCGCCAGCGACTGCAGCATGAGGTGCAGCACGATGCGATGCTGAAGCAGTACCTGGGCTGACCAGTTGGTGTATACCGTGACAAGCTGGCGCTCGGTTTGAATGCGGTCATCGTAGATGCTGAGAAGCTGGCGCTGTTCACGCTTGTCTTTTATGTTGGCGAGGGTTGTTGCGCGATCCGTTTGCGCGGTTGCGGCCTTGCTTGCGTTGGCCGTGGCTTCAAGATCGTTATGTTGGGAAGTCAGACTGACGACATTGGACCGTGACTGCCCCAACGCCTGCTGGATTAATTGGTAACGGTCTCGCTGACTCGACCAAGCTTTCAACCGGGTGGCGAGCGTACTCTGCCGCGTTACGGAAATCACCGCAGGCTCGCCAACGCTGTGCGACTGGCTGTCATACTTTTGCATTGAGGCTTCGTGGGCGGCCAGTTCCTCTTGAATCTGGGTGCGGTTATCGCCGGACGCGCGCTCCAGATCCAGTTGTGCATCGGCCAGCTGATCGGAATCGAGGCCGAGCTGGGCTTTGGCGACTTCAAGATCGCTGGCGCCGGCAACGGGTTGGGCGACTCCCTTTGCCGCAGCGGCCGGGGCGCTTGCATTGGCCGCCAGGCTGTCTACCAGCGCCTGGTCTTCTTTCACGAACTGCTCAAGTTGCGCGACGTTTTGCGAGATCGCAAGCGCTTCGCCGGTAAGGACGCGATGCTCCACTTGCGAAGTCGCCTTGCGCAGCGCCGAGGCGAAGGCCTGATCCACTTCATGATCCGCAAGTCGTTCTGCTTCGCGCGCGAACTCCGTTTCTTCGGCAGAGACGGCCAGCGGAGCCAAAGCCTGGGCCGTTTGCCATAGGCTCAGATCGACCAGCGCCTTTTGGTTATCAGCAATGCCCGGCATTTTGCCGCGCTGTTGCAGGAAAGGAAGATGCGCCATGGCATCCCGCGTGGTCCATGCAAACACCAAACAGAGCGAAAGCATCGCCAGCAACGAGAAAAGGAGAAGCACCCTGGCGTGGCCGAAGATGCGCGCGGGGGCGGTGTTGTCAGCGATGGGAGGAGTGGGAGCATTGGCCATGGCATTATTGTCACAGAACTCCCCCAGGATTGTTTTTCACAAATGAGCGGCCTTGCATGCGGAGGCAAGGAGCAGGAAACGAATCAGGCGCTTGCGATCTCATCAAGCAGAGGCGGAGAATGGAACGGTGAGAGCAAGCATACGATTGGCGGCAATGGCGATTGCAATCCTCAGCGTTTGTCTGTATGGAATTTCGCAGACTGTGCCCAAGGCTCATGCAACTCCCGCGGCGGAAGAGCGGATTGACATCAACCACGCGACTGCGGTTGAGTTGCTCAAGGTTCCGGGGATGACATCCACCTGGGCGGAGCGCATTGTGCGCTTCAGGCCCTACCGAACCAAGCAAGACCTGCTGGACCAGGGCGTGGTGACCGGCGAAGTTTACGACCGCATCAAAGATTACGTGATCGCGCACCGCGACAAGCGGTGACTTTCATTGTTATGCCGCGGCCGGCGCATGGGCGCCATCATGATCGNNACGGTGGAGAGCAGCATGCCGCCGACGATGGTTGTGCCCACGGACCGCCGGCCCAGCGCGCCTGCGCCGGTGGCGAAGACCAGCGGCAAGACGCCGAGGATGAAGGCGAACGAAGTCATCAGAATGGGACGGAGGCGAAGTTCGGCGGCCTCAATGGCGGCTTCGGCAATCGAGCGTCCCTTGCGGCGAAGCTGTTCGGCAAACTCGACGATCAGAATCGAGTTCTTGGCCGAGAGGCCGATGAGCATGACCAGGCCAATCTGGCAGTAGACATCGTTCGATTGGCCGCGCAATGCCACGAGCCCGAGCGCGCCGAGCACAGCCGTGGGAACGGCCAGGAGAATAATGAAAGGCAACGCGAAGCTTTCATATTGCGCCGAGAGCGTGAGATAGACAACCAGAATGCCGAGACTGAAGATGATGAGCGCCTTGCCGCTGGATTCGATCTCGTCGAGCGTCAAGCCGGTCCACGCGTAGGTCATGCCCGGCATCATCTGCTGCTTCGCCAGGTCCTGCATGGCCACCAGGCCCTCGCTGGAACTGTAACCGGGCGCAGACGAGCCATCGATTTCCACGGAGCGAAACAGATTGTAGTGCGAGATCACGGGCGGTCCCGAGCTCTCGGCAACCGTGACCAGGTTATCCATTGGAATCATCTGGCCGGAGTCGGAGCGGACGTAGAAGTTGTGCAGGTCTTTGGCATTCATGCGAAAGGGTTGATCGGCCTGCGCGAAGACGCGATAGGTGCGGTTGTTGTAATCGAAGTCGTTCACGTATTGAGAGCCCATAAAAACGCCAAGCGTGGTGGTGATCTGCGAGAGCGGAATATTCAGCGCCTTGGCTTTGTCGCGGTCGATGGTGACCAGAATCTGCGGATCGTTTGCCGAGAAGGTGGTCAGCAGTCCGGTCAAATCCTTGCGTGCGCGGCTGGCGCCCACAATCTGGTGAGCCACGCGATCGAGGTCGCTGAGCGTGTTTGTGCCCTGGTCCTGGAGTATGAACTGGAATCCGCCGAAGGCGCCCACGCCATTGACCGCAGGCGGCTGGAAGAGGGCCACGATGGCTCCCGGAATCATGAAGAGTTTCGGAGAAAGGTCGGCTACGATGTCGGCGGCGGAGTGGCCTTTGCCTTTGCGCTGGTCGGATGGTTTGGTAGCCAGAAAGATCAGGCCCGCATTCGCCGAGCCGCCAGAAAAGCTGAAGCCCATGACGGCGAAAGATCCCACCACGTCGTGGTTCTGCGCAATAACTGCCTGCGCCTTGTCAGCCACCGATGAGGTGTAATCCAGGGAAGCGCCGGGAGGTGCCTGCACAATGGCGATCAGGTATCCCTGGTCTTCCTGGGGAATGAATCCGGTGGGAACATGCGTGTACATCCAGACCGCGCCGCCCAGGCCGGCGAAGAACAGAAGCAGAAACAGATAGCGCAACCGCAGCGCGGAATGGATTACCTTTGCATAAGTGCGCGACAACCAGCCGATGGAGCGGTCAGCGCCGTGAATGAAACCTGCGAAGGCGCGCGACACAGGACGAATGTGAAGGAAGTCCAATTGCTTGGGGCGATCCTCTTCGCCGCGCAGAAACATGGCCGAGAGCGCGGGTGAAAGTGTGAGCGCGTTGAAGGCCGAGATGGCGATGGCAAACGCGATGGTCAACGAGAACTGGCGGTAGAGGATGCCGGTGGTTCCGGGGAAGAACGAGACCGGCACGAAGACGGCAATGAGCACGAGCGAGGTGGCGATGACGGCGCTGGTCACTTCGCCCATGGCATGCGATGTGGCCTCGTGCGGATCGGTATGCTCCATGGCGATGTGACGTTGCACGTTTTCGATGACCACGATGGCGTCGTCCACAACAAGTCCCGTGGCCAGCGTAATGCCGAACAGCGTGAGCGAGTTGATGGAGAAGCCGAAGACCTTGATGAAGGCGAAGGTGCCGATCAACGAAACCGGAATGGTGACGGCGGGGATGATGGTGGCGCGCCAGTCGAGAAGAAAGAGAAAGATCACCACGATCACAATGGCGATGGCCTCGGCCAGCGTGATCAGCACTTCGTGAATTGAATCGCCTACGATGGTGGTGGAATCGAAGGCGATGGCGTATTCAAGTCCCGGCGGAAATCTTTTCGAAAGCTCGACCAGCGCGGCTTTGGCGTTGCGGTCTACTTCCAATGCGTTGGCGTTGGAGAGCTGTTGCACGCCGATGCCGATGGCGGGAAAACCACTGTATTTGAGCGAGGAACTATAGTCCTCTGCGCCCACCACGGAGTGCCCCACGTCTTTCAGCAGCACCAGGCCGTTGGGCGAGTTCTTGAGAATGATTTCGTCAAAGGCCGCCGGATCGCTGAGCCGCCCGACGACGCGCACCGGGACCTGAAACATCTGTGTCCCGTCGGAGGGCGGCTGGCCAAGTTGCCCGGCGGGGATTTCCACGTTCTGCTCCAGCAGGGCGTTGACCACGTCGGTGGCTGTGAGACTACGGGCCGCCATCCGCAGCGGATCAAGCCAGATGCGCATGGCATACTTGCGCTCGCCGAAGATCACCACGTCGCCCACGCCGGGCACGCGCTTGAGCGCGTCCTTCACATAGACATCGAGATAGTTGGAGATGTACTCATTCGAATAGCGGTTGTCGCGGGTAAAGAATCCCGAGCCGAATACGAAATTCTGGCTCACCTTGACGATACTGATACCGGCCGCGTTGACGGCGGAGGGCAACCGGCCCTGCACGCTGGCCACGCGATTCTGCACGTCCACGGCGGCGATCGAAAGGTCATATCCGGTCTGGAATGAAATGCTGATCGTACTTACGCCGCTGTTGGTGCTCGAGGAGCTGATGTAACGCATCCCCTGCACGCCATTGATCGATTCTTCCAGAGGAATGGTTACAGCCTTCTCAACCGTGTCGGCGTTGGCTCCAATGTAGGAACTGGTGACGGAAACCTGGGGCGGCGCCAGATTCGGATACAGCTCGATCGGGAGCGTGGGGATGCACACCGCGCCGGCCAGAATGATCAGCAGCGCGCACACGGTGGCGAAGACAGGCCGGCGGATAAAGAAATCGACAAACAAAGTGAGCCTTCCTTTTTTGCTTGCTATCGGAGCGAAACCACTATCGCGCGGCGCTGCCTCCCCGATCGCTGCCGGAGGAGCGCGATCCGTTGTGCCTCAGGCGCTGGGCAATGGCATAACCGGCATGTTGTTGACCAGGAACTGGGTGCCGGATACGATCACCCGGTCGCCAACATTCAGTCCCGATGAGATGGAGTAGGTGTTGCCCACCGTATCGCCGAGCGTGACCGGCGTCTGGACGGCCAAGGTGTGCCCATTCTGCTGGCGCGCCACAAAGACGAAGCTTTGTCCGCCCTGGCGGCTGACGGCAAGCACGGGAACGACTGCCATGGGCGTAGTGCTCCAGATGACCCGCGCCTTCACCATCTCGGCATTGCGCAGAATCTCAGGGGTCGCGTGCACCGCGGCCTTGGCGAGAATCTCCTGCAGCGTGCTGTCGACTTCCGGCGAGACAAAATCGATCTTCGTCTTTTCCAGCAGCTTGCCGCCGGTGGTCAACAGATCGACGCTCAGCCCCTGCCGCACCTGGGCGGCGCGCTCGGTGGGCACGTAGATATACGCTTCGAGATCCTGGTTTTCATCCACGGTGGTCAAGATGGTGGTGGTGGCAACATAGTCGCCTACGTGCACCGGAATGTCGCCGACTACGCCGTCAAACGGGGCGCGGATGCTGTAGTAAGCCAGTTGCTGCACTTGCGTGTTGCTCAAGGCGGCAGCCGACTGGTAATCCGCCTTGCTGTTATCAAAGGCCTGTTGCGCCTGCTCGAATGCGTCGCGGCTGATGATGCCCGCTTCAAATAGTTTGCGCTGCCGGTCGAGCTCCGACACGTTGTAGTCGTAGAGCGCCTTCTTTTGCCGCTCCGTGGCGCGCTGCGAGTCGACCGTGGCCACCTGATGCTGTGGATCGACTTCCATAAGCAACTGGCCGGCCGTCACATGGTCGCCCGAACGCACGCGAATCTGCGTCAGCTTTCCTTCCACTTGCGACTGCATGGTGGCCGAGCGGCGCGATTTGATGGTAGCCACATACTCACTGCTCTGCGGCACCGGAGACAATTTCACGGCCTCCGTCTGCACCGGCAAGCCTTGCATCCCACCGGCCGCCGGAGGCGCAGGCTTTTTCTGGCAGCCGGTGGCCGCCAGGCCCGCGAGCACAAAACAACCTATCCCTACCGTGCGTCTCAATGCGCTGATCCTCACTTGAAATTTCTTGACTGGAACTTGGCTCACTCGAACTTTCCTCGTCTGGAGCGTTACGGTCGATGGCTCCGGTTTGTTCCGGAATGGGTGCGATGCCGGGCTGCGGAACTGCTTTGTCAGTTTATGTTTCCGATTCTGCGGATGATTCGGGCCGGAAAACCAGGCCGAAAGTAGCACTGGCCGCCCAAAAGAAAATCGTCTTAAGCGGTTGCCGTCTCTATCTGACGCACCTGGAGCGGCCGATGACGCAAAAAAACGTCGCCGGACATTCGTTCCCGGCTCAGAGGCCGCCTGCCTCGCGAACCCGGCAGTTTGAAGCATACAGGCTGGCAGTTCAGCGCATTATCGATGACGCATCCAATGCCTGAAGGATACAGACTTCAGCCCATACATCCAATGCCATCAAACTGTGCGGTCTTGAGCCCCTTGGAGACCGCAATCTCTCAGGCCGATCCACTTTCCGGCAGCGCCGCCATTTTGACAGGTCCCACTCAAGTTGTTAGCCTTCATGAGGGCGCTCCCGGCCAATTCTGGCCGCTTCTTGCCCTTCTCCAGCGTCCCCGTCGTCTAGTCCGGCCTAGGACACCGCCCTTTCACGGCGATAACACGGGTTCAAATCCCGTCG
>PMOF01000328.1:8144-8676 GCA_003162495.1 Acidobacteriaceae bacterium | reverse complement strand
TCGTGACCGGCCACCGGGTGCAAGTTGCGGATGGCGGCTGGGGCGCCGAAGAATTCTTTCGGCCACTGGTTCGCATCGCCAGGCGCGAGGCGGCGCTTGATCCAGACCTGGGTGGCCCGGTGATTTTGCCAGTCGGTAAACAGGCTTACGCTGTATCCGCTGCCGAAAATTTCGTCGAAATGATCTTTGAGGTGATCGAAGGAAAGATTCTCATAGACCTTCTGGGCCATCTTGAAAGTTGGCAGCAGATTGAGGGTTACGCTGGTCAGCACGCCGACCGCTCCAAGCGCGACGACCGCTCCCAGGAAATGCTCACCATCTTTTTCGCGGGACAGCGTCACGATCTCGCCGTCGGCGGTCACCGCTTCCATCGCTGCGACCGCGGTAGACAGGTTGCCGTTGTGAATTCCCGATCCGTGCGTAGCTGTGGAGATGGCGCCGGCCACCGAAATATGAGGCAGAGACGCCAGGTTGTGCAGCGCATAGCCATGATCGTCGAGGTAGGGTGAGAGCTTGCCGTAAGTAACTCCGG
>PMOF01000328.1:0-8122 GCA_003162495.1 Acidobacteriaceae bacterium | reverse complement strand
GCAACTCTTCACCACCTGCCGGACTTCCTCGACCGATGCGGGCGTGTGCAGGTGATCGGTGCTGTAGGTAAGATTTCCGGCCCAGTTCTCGCGCGGTCCGCTAGGTTGCTGACTCGCGACACCCCGTGAAAACATGCTTCCCGCCATGAGCGCTCCGGATGCCTTAAGAAATTCTCTCTTATTCATTGAATTCGCTCCAAGCCGAGCCGCCCTTCAGTGGCCGCCGATACAGAATATGAGGTTGAAGCGCGGGGAGCAACACCGATGTTCGATTGCGGAAGGCATGAGCCTTGAAAACACGCAAGAGTTACTTAGAGCGGCATCAGCGCAATCCTCCCCCCGCCCGTACACAGGATCACCAGGTTCATGACAAGAAGCATCAAGTCGTAGTGCCATCCCATGGACTTCTCGCCCCAGAAGCCCGTCTTCCATTTCGCTATCTTCATGTAAATTGCGCCCAGCATAATCAGAATCAGGCCCAGCGCGGCCCACTGGGTGAGCACGCCGAGCGCAAGAGCGATGGCTCCGGACCCCTCCGCAGCGCCCAGAAAGACCGTGAAGCCCACGCTCATGCCAATGCTTTGCGCGCGCTTACGCGGCGACTTCAGATGGCCGAATCCGCTGGTTCCAAAAACCAGCGCCACCATGAGCCGCAAGAGAAGCAGGCTCAAAGTTGCGTATTGCGTCGCACCCGGTATCGAGAACATGGCGATTTTCCTCGTCTGCAGTAACGATCCTCAGCGCTGTTGGATGCTTTGCGGCGCAACCAGGCTGCCAGATGGCGGCTCAGCTTGATGCGTGATCAAACACCGAAGAGATCGCAAACTCCGGATGCGGGTTCTTCAACCGAAGGTGACTAACCTGCAATGAAGCGGTCGCTAAGCCGGATTCGCGTTCGCTTCACGCCCTTTGCTCGCGTAGGCCACGCGCCCCTCGCTGATGGTCCAGCGAACCTTGCCTTGCATTGTCCAGCCGTCAAACGGGGTGTTGCGGGATTTCGATTTTGTGTCGAGGGCGTTGTAGGTCCACTCGGCTTTTGGATCGAAGACCACCACGTCGGCAAAGCTGCCTACCGTGAGCGTGCCTCTTCCTTTGAGGCCCAGCAGCGCGGCGGGTTGGGCGCTCAAGAGGCTCAAGACGCGGCCGAGGGGCATCTTCCACTCCTTGTGCAGCCAACGCAGAGACAGGCCGAGCGCGGCTTCGAGTCCGGTGATGCCGTTGGGGGCGTTCTCAAACTCAACTTCCTTTTCGTGTAGAGCGTGAGGAGCGTGGTCGGTGGCGATGGCATCCACCACGCCGTCGAGGATGGCCGCGATCATGGCGTCTCGATCGGCGGCTGAGCGCAGCGGCGGATTCATTTTGGCGTTGGTGTTGTAAAGGCCGACGTGTTCCTCAGTGAGCAGGAAGTGATGCGGCGCCACTTCGCAGGTGACGCGCAGTCCGTTGCGCCGCGCCTGGCGCACGGCGGCGATGGCGGCGGCTGTGGAGGTGTGGGCGACATGCAGATGGGCGCGCGCGTCGCGTAGCTCGGTGACCAGGCGAATGTCGCGCTCGACCATTCCTGATTCGGCCTCGGCCGGCATGCCCCGTAACCCCAGCCTGAACGCCGTCGGCCCCGCATTCATGCTTGCGCCTTGCGTGAGGCGCGTGTCTTCAGCGTGCTGAATGACGGTGAGGCCCACGCGCGCGGCGGCGGCAAGGGTTTCGCGCATGATGTTGTCTTTGAGGATGGGGCGGCCATCGTCCGTGACCGCCACGGCGCCGGCGGACTTGAGCGCCGCATAGTCGTTGAGCGCGTCGCCTTTTGATCCGCGCGTGGCGGCGGCAATGGGAAATACGCGCACAAACGCGCCGCGCTCGGGAGCCTGCATCCAGCGCGTGATCTCGGGCGAGTCATTGACGGGGATGGTGTTGGGCATGGCGGCGACGGCGGTAAATCCGCCGGCCGCCGCCGCAGCCGTACCGCTGGCGATGGTTTCCTTGTAGCCCTGGCCAGGCTCGCGCAGATGGACGTGGATGTCGATGAGGCCGGGCGCGACGATGAGGCCTTTAGCGTCGAGTTTTTGCGCGCCGTTGGCTTGCTTGAGCTTGCCCGGAGCGGCGACCTCGGCCACGCGGCCGTCCTTGAGCAGGATGTCTTTGAGGGCGTCGACGCCGGCGGCGGGGTCGATCAGGCGGCCTCCGCGAATTACGAGAGCGGTCATGCGCGGCCTCCCTTATTCGTTGCGGGCCGGGCCGTGGCCGTCAGCGCGCGCTCGACGACCGCCATGCGGATGGCTACGCCGTTGCGTACCTGTTCGAGGATGACTGATTGGGGGCCGTCGGCGACGCCGGCGGTTAATTCCAGGCCGCGAATGATGGGCCCTGGGTGCATGACCAGCGCGGCCGGCGCGTGCACGGCGAGCCGCTGGCCGGTGAGCTGGTAGTTTGCCTTGTATTCTTCGAGGTCGAGTTGCACGCCTTCCAGCCGCTCGGCCTGGATGCGCAACATCATCACGGCCTGCGACTGGCGAAGCGCGGCATCGAAGTCGCGCTCGATGGCGATGCCGGGGCGGGTAGCTGCGGCCAGTTCCGGGAGCAGTTCTTTAGGGCCGCAGAGCAGCACGCGCGCGCCCAGCCGGGGCAGCAGCATCATGTTGGAGCGGGCCACGCGGCTGTGCAGGATATCGCCGGCAATGGTGAGGGTGAAGCCGGCCAGCGTTTTGGCGGTGAGTGTCTTCGCAGTGGGCTTGAGGTGCGCGAGAATCGTGCGCAGATCGAGCAGCGCCTGGGTGGGGTGCTCGTGCATGCCGTCGCCGGCATTGAGCACAGGCAGGCGCGTTTCGGCTTCCAGCAGCCAGGGCGCGCCGGAGGAGTTGTGGCGCAGAATGATGGTTTCAGCGCCAAGTGATCGCAGCGTCAGGCCGGTGTCTTTCAGGGTCTCGCCTTTTTCGATGCTCGAAGAAAGGCTGGAAACCAGTGTGGTGTCCGCGCCGAGGCCCTTAGCGGCCAGCTCAAAGCTGGTGCGGGTGCGCGTGGAAGCTTCATAAAAGAGCAGCGCTACGCGGCGATGGGCGAGCAGGCGTGCGCGGACCAGGGGGTCCATGGCTTCAAGAGCAGTGGCGCGGGCGAGGATGCGGCTGAGATCTTCGAGAGTCAGATCTTCGGCAGAGAGCAGCGAGCCGGGATGATAGGGAAACGGCGAAGCGGAAACGGGCGGAGGATGGAGCGGTCGGCGTGCCGGTGTTGCGGTGGGGTTCATGTGTTCTTCAGGTTCCTTGCTACCCACCCTTCGCGAAGAACGCGAAGGATGGGGCACCCAGGTTCATAGGACGGTGAAGACGCTTTAGTCCATCCGCTCGACCAGCAGCACCTGCTCGTCGTTGTCTACTTCGCGAAATTTCACTTCAATGATCTCGCGGCTGCTGGTGGGCACATGGCGGCCGACGTAGGTTGCCTCGATGGGCAATTCGCGGTGGCCGCGGTCGATGAGCACGGCCAGTTGCACGCGGCGCGGGCGGCCATGATCGAAGAGCGCGTCGAGAGCGGCGCGAATGGTGCGGCCGGTGTAGAGTACATCGTCGCAGAGCACCACGTCGCGGCCCTCGATCTCAATGCCGATAGCTCCGGGGGTGACCACCGGACGCATGCCCGCGGTGGAGAGATCGTCGCGATAGAACTGAATGTCGAGCATGCCGGTTTCGATGGGGCGTTTCTCAATGGCGGAGATCAGTTTGCCCAGCCGCTCCGCCAGCGGAACGCCGCGGCGCTTGATGCCGACCAGCACCAGGTCTTCGCTGCCGTTGCTTTTTTCTACAATCTCGTGGGCCAGGCGCACCAGAGTGCGCTCGACCTCGGATGCGGACATCAGCCGGCCTTTCACGCGCAGGCTCGGGTTGTCTTGGGCTTCGCTCATGGATGCTTTCTTTCCACTTGCCTATGAATGATTGTCTCTCGCCGGATGATACGAGGGCTTACCGCTGTGCGGCAAGTGGTGGAGAAGTGGAGTGGTAGTTAGTTTGAATTGAATCCCTGCCTCGGGGGCTAAAGCCCACGGTGATCCTTGAGCTTAGCGTACGGGCTGAAGCCCGTACGCTTCACAGTGGCCCACTGGGAACCTAGACTTCCGGCCGGCGGTTTCTGGCCAGCATACGCGCCCCCAAAACTCCGCCCACAACGGCAAAGAACAACAGAAAAACTGAATTGAAAGCAAAGCCGAAGGCCCAGATACCCGCATGACCTTCCGGCGAAAGCATCCATGCCTGGATTTGGGCCAACTGGGCTTGCACCTGCACGGCATCTGACGGCGCCATGCCTGCAATCGACTGCTGAGCCCTTTCCTGAAACGTATCCAAAAACAAACTCTTATAGAGCCCGTCGATCTGGGTGGGCTGGTGGAGAACAAACCGCTCCACAAACAGCGCGCCGCCGCTGATGCCAAAAGCCATCCAACCGCCCAGCAAGCCGGTGATGAGGCCGATGCGCGCGCCTGCTCCGAGGGTGATCCATGCCGGCCGCTGGCTGCGCCGATAAAGCGTCACCGCGCCGGCCGCGGCTGCGGCCATCCAAAACAGTCCCAGGAAACCCATGGGCGACACCATGCTAGAGAGCAGCCCGGCTGGAACCGCGAGCATCAGCGCCGCGCGCAACGCCGCCTTCCAGTCGAGAGTGCTTGCATCGCGCACGGCTTCGGTCCAGCGCTCAGGCGGGGCCTGTCCGGGGACGGCTTCAGCCGAATACACCAGTTGGGGCAGACCGCAGGCCGGGCAATAGCAATTGTCGGCCTGGACAATCTGGTGACAGCGCGTACAGGTGATTTCCATACATCTATGAGCCTATCGCATTTCGCCTGAGGTGGCTTACGATCTTTGAAATCGGTGGTCTTAAGCCCGCGACGGTGGTTGGCCTAGTTTCGCGGCGACGATGGCTTCGGCCGCCTCAACAGCTTGTTCCAGCGTCATGTGGGTCGAGTCCAGCAAAACGGCGTCCGGGGCCGGTTTGAGCGGCGAATCGGCGCGGTTCCGATCGCGCTCATCGCGGGCGCGCAGGTCGCGGATGACTTCTTCCGGTTGCACGGCCGGCGGAGATCCGAGCTGGTCGAAACGGCGCAGGCCGCGCACCTCGGGAGCTGCGTCCAGAAAGATTTTGACCTCGGCATGGGGAAAGACTACAGTGCCGATGTCGCGGCCTTCCATGACCACTCCGCCGCCGGCAGCAAGTTGCTGTTGCAGGCGGACCATCCAGGAACGGATGGCGGGAAACACGCTCACCCTCGAGGCTGCATCGGTGACGGTTTGATTGCGGAGCAGCGCGGTTACGTCTTCGCCGTCGAGCAGGACGCGATTTTCTTTTTCGCCGGGCTCTTGCCCGCCTGCTTCAAGGCGGATGGTGGTTTCATTGGCCAGGCGTTCCAGGCCGGAACGATCGTCGAGAGGGAGCGCAGCGCGCAGCGCCTTCAGGGCAAAGGCGCGGTACATGGCGCCGGTTTCCAGATTGAGCAGGCCAAAATGGCGGGCAAGGTGGCGGGCAATTGTACTTTTGCCCGCGCCAGATGGGCCATCGATAGCGACGATTATTTTACGGCTGGGATCAAAGGAACGCGTGGAGATTTTTTCCGAACTCATCCGCGCTTCTTTGTCTCCCGCTTGGGCCGGGCGGTAAAGCCAAACCGCTTGCTGTTTCCCGCCTTGGTTCCGGCGGTCAAGGTCGGCTTACGGTTGCTGCGGACCGGGCGCGACTCGGCGCGAGTGTCCTTATGCGAGCCGGAACCGTTGCGAGTGGCACCGTTGCGTGCGGCCGCGCCGGACTTGGCCGCGGGCTTGGCGCCGCTGGCATGGCCGTTGCGCTGGCCCCACGCCGGAGCGGAAGACTTCCTGGTCCGCGTAGAAGAGGCGCCGTTGACTGGGCGGCTGGCTTTTCCATTGGAACGGTTAGATCCGTTGGAATGCGCACCATGAGTGGAACCGTTTCCAACGTGTGCCCCATTGTGCTTGCCATTCGTGCCTGCAGGCGCATTCGGGGTCCAGCGTGAACCATTGGCCGGGCGGGCGCCGTTGGTCGCGTGGGAGCCGGAAGACCGCGCGGCAGCGGAACGACCCTCGGAGCTTGCACGCCGCGCAGGACGCGCGCCGGACCGGCTGCCCGACGACGATTGCGCCGGTTTGCGATCGCGGGAGGGAGTGGCGGGGCGGCTGAAGTGCGGTCGCGCCGAAGCACTCTTGCCGCTGGCCGCAGGTTTGCGCGCCGGCGTGGTCCGGGGAGCGTGGGGCTCGGCAGACCTGAGCTGCTCAACGAATTTTTGGGAAGAAGCCGAGGCCGGCTTGGGCGTTTCGAATTCTGGCGTCTCCTCCTGGTGGTCCCACGAGCGGGACAAATATGCGGAAGAGGAAACGGACGAGCTTGAATAGAGCGCCGGCGGAGCGGCAAACTCCGGCAACGTGCCGGCCACGTAGAAGTGGGGCGCGTGACCCATCGAGATGGTATGCACCTGCCGGGTAGCCACCAGTCCGCGAAGCACTTCGCGCACTTTGCTGCGNNGCCTGCAGATAGATGGAAGCGAGCACGGAGATCGCGGTGACCTGCGAGGTGGAGGCACCCTCGGCAATGGCCTTCTGGAAGCGCGTGCGCAGCAGTTGCCACTGTGCGGGCTGTCCCGGGGCTGAAACCACGGGAATGATGCGGAGTTGCTGCCAGAGCTCGGTGATGGCGCGCAAAACGGCGCCTTCGGTCACTTCCCTGCCCAGTGCGTGCTTGAGAGTGGCAATGGTCGCGTCGCCGGTCTCCAACTGCTTGTAGGTTTGAACCGCGAGCTGCGAAACCTGGCGCGAGCCGGTCAGTTGCGGACTGCGGCGCCAATCGCGATCGCCCCGCAGCGCATACACGTAGGGCAGGACCCAGGCGGCCACGACAAAGTCCGGCTGTTCGCCCGGTTGTCCCAGCAGATTGAGCCGAACGGCAATGCCATCAAGCTCCAGGCGCACCAACAATTCCTCGGCAATCGCGATATGCCGGGCATCGGGAGTCGCGTCCCGCTCACCGGCTACCGCCTCAACGAATGAGGGTGCGATGGAAGAAGAAAACTGCCGTTTGGGCAGGAAGAGACACAACCCCGTCTCCTCAATCCAGGTCCGGGCATCCTCTAAAGTAAGAGCCCCAAAGCCGTTCTGACGCAGCCTTTCGGCGCGCGATGCTTCCAATTGTTCCGCTGTCAAAGAAAAACCCTCACTTCCAGGTTGGCGTTTACGCCGGGCAACTCTTGCTCCTGAGAGCAGGGTTGCCGCCTTTCCTATTGTCTATGATTTCTAGATGCGATGGAAGGCCCGCTGGATCTCCTTCCAAGAATACAACAAAGCTATTGGACGTCCATGGGGACAACTCGTTGGGTGGTTTGTTTTTGCCAGTTCCAACAATAACCACTCCATACGATTCACGTCTAGGGCGGTATTGACCTTAATTGCAGAATGGCAGGCGATGGACGCGGCAATACGCGTGCGGAGCGTAGTAAGATCCTCATTCTGATCAGGTTCTCCAGAATCAGCGCCAGATTGTTCAATGACCTGGGCCAACATGCGCTCCAGAGCCGCTCCTTCCAGCCCTACCGGCGCTGCTTTAACCGCAAGTGTCTGTGGGCCAAAGGGTTCCACCTCAAACCCATTGCGATCCAGCTCTTCGGCAATGCGTGCAAAGACCACCATCTGCGATGGCTTGAGTTCCACCATCATGGGCATCAGCAATCGTTGGCGCTGCACTTTTTCCACCTGCCGATCACGCAAAATTTTTTCGAAAAGCACCCGTTCGTGTGCCACATGCTGGTCGATAATCCACAGGCCATCGTCGCCGGAAGCCAAAATGAACGACTCGCGCAACTGCGCCAGCGGGCGAAGCGAGCCCAGGTGGTTCAGATTGGCTACTGCCTGTTCAGCTTCCACCTGAGCCGTAGCGGCGGCGGTTGCCGAGGCGGAATCGGCGGCATATTCCGTTGCTCGGCTGTAATTTGGGGAGCAGTCGTCGGATGGCGGCACGACTCCCGGCTGGAACAACGCTGCCGCTGCCTCACCCCACGCACGTTGAGCTTCAGCCCCGGAAGGAATTCCGCCAGGATTCACAACGCTGACTCCAAAGGGCAGCTTGCCGGGGACGGGCG
>PMOF01000079.1 GCA_003162495.1 Acidobacteriaceae bacterium | reverse complement strand
GTGGTGACCCCGGCCTGATTCGAACAGGCGACCTACAGTTTAGGAAACTGCTGCTCTATCCACCTGAGCTACGGGGCCACAAAATCAACGCTGAGCTCTTTCTGGTCTCGCCATGCGCGCCGATCAGGACGAAGAAAAAGCGCCATCAACAGGGTAGCATTGGTCAGGTTTCCGCCGCGAGTGAGCCGGCTCAGAAGCTGCACTTTCGCGTGAGAGCGAACGACGCCGAATAAAGGTATGCGGACTGCTGTTTCAGTTAAAAATTGAACGTAGACCTTCTATAGTCCTAGTGTGGGTGGGAAGACTTGCAGAAAGTGTCCCCAAAATCGGCGAGCCTTCCGATCCAGAAACGATCCTGCTTGCACGCGCGAAGCGGATTGCCGCTTTCACAATCCCGGAGGCATCCATGAATGAATCAAGTCGGCAGTTCCCTTCACCGTGCATTTGCATGTCATTCCAGGGCGTCCGGTGGTCTGTGGCGCTGGCATTTCTGCTGGCCGTACTGCCTTGCGCCCGTGCCCAGCAGCGCTGGACAGAAGCCCAGGCCAACACATGGTACGCGCAACAGCCCTGGCCGGTGGGAGCGAACTTTGTGCCGTCCACGGCCATCAATGAGCTGGAAATGTGGCAGGCCGATACCTTCGATGCCCCCACCATCGACCGCGAACTGGGTTGGGCCCAAGGCATCGGCATGAACACTATGCGCGTCTTCCTCCACAACCTGCTGTGGGAGCAGGACCCCAGGGGTTTCCAGCAACGGATCGATGCGTTCCTTGCCATCGCCGCTCGCCATCATATTCGCCCCGTCTTTGTCCTCTTCGACTCCTGCTGGGATCCGCATCCGAAGCTCGGCCCGCAGCATCCGCCCATTCCCGGAGTGCACAACTCGGGCTGGGTGCAGGCGCCGGGCACCGAGGTTCTCTCCGATCCCGCTCAATTTCCGCGCCTCGAAAATTATGTGAAGGGAGTGGTGGGCGCATTCGCCAACGATTCGCGTATTCTGGCCTGGGATGTTTGGAATGAGCCGGACAACGGCAACGACAGTTCCTACGCCAAAGGGGATCCAAAAAACAAGAACGAGATTATCCTTGCGCTAGTGCCGCAGGTCTTTGCCTGGGCCCGCGCCGCGCACCCCACGCAACCGCTCACCAGCGGCCTGTGGCATGGCGATTGGACTTCGCTCGCAACCATGCCGCCGCTGGCCCGCATTCAGGTGGAGCAATCTGACGTGATCAGCTTCCACAATTACGGCTGGCCTGAGGACTTCGAGACGCATGTGAAACTTCTGGAGCAGTTTCATCGCCCTCTCATCTGCACGGAATATATGGCCCGCGGCGCCGGCAGCACCTTCGATACCGTATTGCCCATCGCTCGCCAACACCACGTGGGGGCCATCAACTGGGGACTGGTCGCCGGCAAATCCCAAACCTATTTGCCATGGGACTCCTGGCAGCGCCCCTACGTGTTTGACCAGCCCATGATCTGGTTCCACGATGTCTTCCATCCCGATGGCACACCCTATCGCAAGCGCGAGACTGAAATCATCCGCGACCTGACCAGCGGCAAGCCGATGCCGGACTAGCCGCCGGTGCAAAGAAGGCTGCGCAGCATTTGCACCCATTGCGTCAGTTCGCCGGGCGGAACGCATTCCCGATCGGAGTGAGCGGTGTGCATGTCGCCCGGACCCATCACGATCACTTCATCGGCAATGCGAGCAATGCGGCTGGCTTCCGAACCGAAGCTGATTCCTATCGGTGCGCGCGACGACGTTTCACCCATCCGGCGTTGCAGCGTGCCAACTCCAGCGGGCGCAAAGCCGTGCTCGGCCCGTAGCAATTCCACCTCGATGCGTGCGCGCGGCTCTTCCGATCGCATCGCTTCGGCGAGCGATGTGAGCTCGACAAACACCGCGCTCGGCGAATCTGCGGGCATCGGCCGCCACTCCACCAGAAACCAACACGTGCCGGCCACAATATTTTTTGCTGAGCCGCCTTGAATCATCCCGACGTTCAACGTTGTGTGGGGAGGATCGAAGAGCGCGCTCATCGCTGTCGGCGCGGCAGCGCCTTCGGCAAGTTTCGCCGCCAGCCCCTCGATGCGGTTGATGAAACGCGCCGCGAGCGCAATGGCCGACACTCCCTCACGCGGATAAGCTGAGTGGGCCTCAAGGCCGTAAATACTGATGCGCGCCAGGCCGTAGCCTTTTCCCGCAATTCCAGGCCGCAGCGAAGTCGGTTCGCTGACGATGGCCGCGCCGATACGCAAATTCGTCGCAGCCAGCAGCCGCTCCATTCCCTTGCAGCCAATCTCCTCGTCCGCGGTCAAAATCAACGCCGCTTGCGGATGAACCTGCTCCGGCGCGAGCCCGTCCAGCGCTGCCAGAAAACACGCCAATGCGCCTTTCACATCGCAGGCTCCGCATCCGTGCAAAGACTCGTCGTCTGCTTGCAGTTTCAGAGCGTCAGTCCACCCAGCAGAATACGGCACCGTATCGGTATGGCAGACAAAAGCGAAACGAATCCAGCTCTTGCCGCGCGGCGCTTCGGCGGGCCTGGCGATCAGATTAGCTTTGGCCACACCGTTCTCGTCCGTGTACTCGAGCATTACGGCGTGCCAGCCTCTCGCTTCGACAAAATGCGCCACCCAGGCTAGCAAAGGAAGATTGGAGACCGCCGACGGCGTCGGAATGGCCACTAACTCGCGAAGAATTTCTTCCACGTTCACGGCGTAACTTCCCGGCCGGCGATAAAGACGCGCGGGCGCATCGGTGCGGCAATAAAGTAGGCCAGATCGCGATAGTCAGTGAATTCATGCAGCAGAAAATCCGCCTGCTTGCCGGGCTCAAGCGATCCGATCTCGTTGCCGAGGTCGAGGCTCCAGGCGGCGTTGATTGTGGCCGCAGTCAGCGCCTCGGCGGGCGTAAGCTTCATCTGGAGACACGACAAGGAAAGAATGAAAGGCATCGACATGATCGGCGACGAACCGGGGTTGAAGTCCGTGGCAACAACAATCGCAAGGCCCAATTCCAACATCGCTCTTGCGGGCGGGTAGAGCGTGCTTCCCAGCGCAAACACGGAGCCGGGCAGCAAGACCGGCTGCACACCGGCATTGCGTAGTTGAGTGAGGTTCGCCGGGCCCGCGGTCTCCAGATGGTCAGCGGTCGATGCGCCCAGCTCTGCTGCCAGGGCCGCGCCAGTGCCGGGCCGAAACTGTTCAGCATGCAACCGCAAGCCCAGGCCATGACGGCGTGCTGCGCTGAGCACGGCGCGCGCCTCCTCCACAGTGAAAGCGTGGTCGTCACAGAATGCATCGCAGTAACGGGCCAGCTTGGCCGCTGCCACTTCGGGAATCAGTTCCTCGGCAATCCAGCGAACATATTGTTCGCGGCGGAGGGCAAACTCCGGCGGAACTGTGTGCGCGGCCAGCAGCGTGGGAACAATGCGAACGGGGCCTTCGTCGTTAAGTCGGTACAGAACCCGCAGTATTTTGATTTCCGTCGCATGGTTCAGGCCATAGCCGGACTTGGCTTCAAGCGTGGTCGTTCCCGCGCGCAGCATCCAGTCCCGATGGAGCCGCGCCGCGGTCAGCAGCTCATTCTTCGTGGCCGCGCGCGTCAAGTGCACAGTGCGCAGAATGCCTCCGCCGGCCGCGGCGACCTGTTGGTACGTGGCTCCGGCAATGCGCTGCTCAAATTCCGCCGCACGGTTGCCGGCAAACACCAGGTGCGTGTGCGCATCTACAAAGCCGGGAGTAACGCAGCAGCCCCTGGCATCGATGAGCACCGCGTGCGGTGGGATTTTGTTGCGGAGTTCAGCGTTCGGACCCGCGGCGACGATACGACCGTCCACGATCAGCAGCGCGGCGCTTTCGACCGTGCCCAGGTCCCGCAGTTCGACGCCCATGCGCGGACGTTTCGGTCCTGCGAGCGTTACCAGTTGGCCGATGTTGACGATGACGAGCGCGTTGCCCAATCTATTTCCCCGCCATTGGAATATGAATGCCCTTTTCGCGGGCCGTTTGCTGCGCCAGCTCATAGCCCGCATCCGCATGGCGCGCCACCCCGATGCCCGGATCGTTATTCAACACGCGATGAATTTTGCGCGCGGCCATCTCTGTGCCGTCGGCAACAGTCACTTGTCCTGCATGCAAAGAGAATCCCATCCCCACGCCGCCGCCATGATGGAAGCTGACCCAGGTTGCCCCGGAAGCGGTATTGAGCAGCGCATTCAAAATCGGCCAATCGGCAACCGCATCGGATCCGTCGAGCATCTTTTCCGTCTCACGATAGGGGCTGGCGACAGAGCCCGTGTCCAAGTGATCGCGGCCAATGGCGATGGGCGCGGAAATTTCGCCCTTGCGCACCAGCTCGTTGATCGCTTCGCCCATGCGCGCGCGCTCTCCATAACCCAGCCAGCAAATCCGCGCTGGCAATCCCTGAAAAGCAAAACGCCCGCGCGCCAGCCGCAGCCAGCGTGTGAGAATTTCGTTGTCCGGAAACAATTCCAGAGCCAGCTCGTCGGTACGGTCGATGTCGCGCGGATCGCCGGACAACGCGACCCAGCGAAACGGCCCCTGCCCGGTACAGAACAGTGGCCGAATATACTCCGGCACAAAGCCCGGAATCAAAAACGCATCTGTGCAGCCCGCATCGAACGCAAAACGGCGAATGTTGTTACCGTAATCAAATGTCACCGCGCCGGCCCGTTGCAAAGCCAGCATCGCGTTCACGTGGACAACCATGGTCGCCGTGGAACGGCGCACATATTCCTCAGGGTCGCGCTGCCGCAATTCTTCGGCCTCGGTCAGCGTCATGCCCTGCGGGACATAGCCATTCAGCGGATCGTGCGCGCTAGTCTGGTCCGTCACCACGTCCACTTCGACGCCGCGGCGCACCAGCTCCGGCAGCACGTCAGCGCAGTTGCCCACCAGACCGACAGACAATGCGCGGCCCTCACTCCGGGCCGCCTCGCAGAGAGCCAGCGCTTCATCCAGGTTCTCCGTGACCAGGTCACAGTAGCGAGTGTCCACGCGGCGCTGGATGCGGCTCCGGTCCAC
>PMOF01000317.1:1875-9651 GCA_003162495.1 Acidobacteriaceae bacterium | reverse complement strand
GCCTTTGCCGTGGTCGGCATGGGCGCGGTTTTTGCGGGCATCGTCCGCGCGCCCATGACTTCCATTCTCATCGTCTTTGAGATGACCGGCGGTTACGGACTCATATTGCCTTTAATGATTGCCAACATGACCGCTTTCGCCCTGGCTCGTTATTGGCGTCAAATTCCGATCTATGAAGCGTTGCTTGCGCAGGACGGCATCTACCTGCCCCACGGGATCAGCCCTCTCGACCCACCCGAAGACGTGGAGCCACCCGCGCACCCGCTCATTGAAGACGACGCGACTGCATAGCGGATGTGCCGCTACAGTCTGAATAAATGGCCTGCTGATCGTCCCAGCTTCCGGAACCGACTCGCCACTTACCGCGTCCCGGGTTCAACGTTGTAAAGGAAGTAGGCCCGCAACTCCAGGTACGGGCCGTGAAAATCCCTGGGCAGCGGCGGGTAGTTGGAGCCCGTGAGCGCGCCCCATGCCGCCCGATCCAGAGCCGTGTCGCCGGAGCGGCCCTCCAGCACCAAGCTGCCATCCATGAGCCGCCCATTGGGAAGCACCTTGAAGCGAACCGCCACAATGCCCGACTTGTTGATCGGCGGGTTGACCTCGTCGGGGATCAATGGGTCCCAGGTGTTCTGGGTCTCGTGGTGCCAACGCTGAATCCAGTTGCTGAAGTCCACGCCCTGCATATCGGACAAGACATCCAAGCCTCCGGTGCCGGCGCCGGGATGACGAGCCAACCCGCCCGGGCCAAGGTTGCCGACACTGCCCTGTCCGGGGTTTCTCGAAGCCCCCTTCATGGCATCCCGCAACTGATCGGCCGGATTCTGCGAGCCCATGGCAAAGCTGGGCCGTGCCGGTACAGCCGCCGGGCGCGGCGCCTCCACCTGCGACTGCTGCGTTGGCGGAATGGGCTGCGCAACCGGCGGCGGGGTCGCCGTGGGCGGAGCGGGCGCAGGCACAGGAGCCGGCGGAGCGGGCGGCGTGGCTCGATTCATGGCTTCCAGCGTCTTCTTGTCGATAACCGTCGGCTTTCGAGGAGCCGGCTTGATCGCCGCTTTGGGCTGCACTTCACGCAAGGCGTCGGGAGGCAGGTCAAGGTATTGCAGGTCTTTCCGATTCTGGATTGCCTGAATCGGGTCGATCACCTGCGGCACCTTGAAGACATACTTGGGGATCCATGTGAAGGCGGAGAGCAGTGCCAGATGGAAGAGAATTGCAATCCAGAATCCCTCGCGCAGACGAGCCCAGCGCCGCTCGTCCTCGAGATCGCTTATCAACTGAAGCAATTCGTGGGTGTCGTAGTCTACCCAGCGCGAGCCTCGGACCACCCGCGACTCCGATTCCGATTCGATCTCGGTTGAAGGCTCGCGCGTCTCCTCGCCTGTAGCCGGGGTCCCCGGCGACAGGTCCTCGTCGCCGGGATGTGAATCCGGACTGCCCAGCGCCGCGCGGCCGGTCTGCTTGCGGGCGTCGGTCGGTGAGTTGGGCTCGTTCACATTGGTTGGCGTTTCGCTGGAGGGCATTCGTTCCGCACGAGCCATGCTGAGCGCACTCAGCTACCGGCTCCGTGTCGAGTCCTTTCTATCTATTCTCTCATTCGTTCTCCCATCTGGGCCGAATCCGCGCGCAAGGCGCCGGCCCTTACAATGGGTCCTGATAGTTAAGACGGTTTAACGGTCGGAAGGGGACCCGTTTGAAGTCGTTTCTCACCCGAATCCTGGCCAAGTTGAACCTCGTGCTCCTGCCGTTTCTGGCCAAGTTCGGCATCTGGGGCCTGGGCGCGCTCGCGCTGCTGGATTCCTCGTCGCTTCCGGTCCCCATGGACGCCTTTCTGGCCCTGACCGTCTGGAATGACAAGAGCCGCTTCTGGCTCTATTGCCTGGCAGCCGCCGCGGGGTCCGCCATCGGCGGCTTGCTTCCCTACGGGCTGGGCCGCGCGGGCGGCGAACTCTTCCTGCTCAAGCGCGTCGATCGCGGGCGCTTCGAACGGATGCGCCTCCGTTTCGAGAAACAGGAATTCCTGGCCATGATGATTCCTTCCATGCTGCCGCCGCCCACCCCATGGAAGGCCTTTGTCTTTGCCGCCGGCGTGTTCGAGATGAGGGTCGTGCCCTTTATGCTGGCCGTATTCTGCGGCCGCATGGTCCGCTGGCTCCTCTTGTCGCTGCTGGTGCTCAAACTGGGCCCCGGCGCAGTCCAGGTGGTGGCGCACCACGCGCTGCCCCTGGTGGCCGCTGTGTGCGGTCTGGCAACAGTGGGCTTTGTCTGGTGGTGGATGCGCAGAAAGCGCGCGGGCAAATCGCTCGAAGACTAGAGCGCTCTCGGAAGCTGGTTCAATCCAGCAGCTTTTTGATCTCCGCGAGGTCGAAGCGGCACACGCTGCCCGGAAGGTCGAAAGCCTCAGCAGGCAGCGGCTCCAGGCTTCCCGCGGTAAATCGAAAGCTACTTCCGTCCGGATCGATGACCAAAATCGTTTGGATGCCCATCTGCTGATACTCATTGAGCTTAGTCATCATGCGGGTCAGTGTGTCTTCCGGTGACAAAATCTCGACCACGGCGATGGGAGGACGTGTAATCACCTGTTCGACAGGAAGGTTGCGATCGAGAATCGTCACATCCGGGACACGGAACTTGCCGGCCGAAACTTGCACACGCAATTCAGGCCGGACTCGAATCCCCCACGCCCGAGCGGATTGTGCAAACCAGAGTTCAACCGCATGCTGCCAGGAAGAGTGGTCGTATTCGCCCATGGGCCTCGCCTCGATGACACCGTCCACGTATTCAGCATCGGGCTCGAAGGAGCTCTTCAGGTAGACTTCGACGGGCACGTGCGTCACCTGCGCAGTGGTTGCCATGGCTCCTCCTTCCGCGAGAGATCTGCACTCAAGAATAGATCAGATACGTCGAACCTATTTCCCGGCCAGCTCCGCCTGTTTCGGCGCTGCATTTAGCCGCCGCACTAGCACCGGAATCCCAAATGCCAAGCCGGCGACGATTGCCGTGGACAGCAGATCGTTGCGATAAAAAGGCAGTGCGGCCACGTAACAAGTGCTCAGTCCGGCCATAGTGCGCGGATACATGCCGCTGCCCACCCACACTGCGTAATTTGAAAGCACGAAGAAAGAGGTCGGCCCCAGCAGCGCGCCCGAGGCCACGCGCACCAAAGTGGTCTTGCTGCGCAGTAAAATCTGCCCCAGCGCCATCGCCATCAGGTACCACGCCCAGGTGGTCACATAGCCCTGCCAGCGAAAGCTGTAGTGGTAGGCATAGACGGTCAGGTAGTAGTCCGTGGCCATCAGCACCGCCAGCGGAGCCAGCATCTCTCGCCACGAGCGCCTCGCGCCAAAGTAGAGCAGCGCGCCGCCGACCGCCGTAAAGTTGAACCAACCCGCGTGGGGCAGCAGGCGGCTGAGAACGGCAACCAGCATAAGCAGATAAGCGAACATAAAAACCTCAATCTTTTCAGTTATTAGGAGATCCCTCTAGCCGGGAAAGCATTTCGAGTGGAGACGATGCTCTTTCCATTCTGGCGTCCACGCGCCGCCGGGTCAACCCGAATCGTTTCACGGTGTAAATAATTATTTCAGCCGGAAGCAAAAGCGCCTACTTCTGCTGCCGCCCGCCCATTGCTTCTCCCGCATCGTCGCGCCCATCCACGATGTAAACCCAACCACCCAGCGGGGATCGCCGGGTCGCCCTTCCCGAGCCGATATAGGAATAGTCAAAGCGCAGATCGGTAAACTCCACCGTCGTCCACTGGCGGTCAGGAGGCAAGCGGGGCGGGTCCATCCCGGCTACCGGCACCTTGCCCACATCCCGCACCACAGCCCACGTCCCCCAATCCAGATATACCTGCCCCAGCGGAGTCAATTTGGCAGCCTCGGTGGCCGCTGTCTCCGGCTGCATGTAGATCACGTCCGTCTGCGGGTCGCTGTCGATCTCGCCCGTGCGGCTGTTGACCTCGGCGGTTTGGTAGTAATGCGCTGTCTGCAGAACCACGTGCCAGAGAAATGGATTCACCGGATAGGGTTCCGCGGCCATCCGCTTCACCTGAGCCGTGGCAACCTGCGTCTGTTCCAGCAGCGCCAGGGCATGCGCGTGCTCCGCCCACCGCACGCCCCACACTACAACCATGCCGCACAGCGCAAAAATCGCCCAGCCCCTTCCGCAAAACGGTTTCCGTCGCGCGCCGATCTCACTATCCGTCAGTCCCAGCAGCCACGGCATCACAAGCGCCAGCGCAAGCAATGCCCACAGCACCGGCTCGGCGATAAACACTAGACTCCCGGCATACCAACGCGGATTGAATGGAAAGAAAGGCCGCAACCCGTAGTTGTTGGTCCAGTCCAGCAGCAAATGGCTCAGCGCGGCGATCAGCGCCGTTGCATAGAGCCACCCCCAATGCACCGCCTGCGGCAACCTCGGCTCGGGCGCGCCTGGTTCAGGCTTCTGCAACGGCGCGGCCGCCATCCTCCGCCGCCTGCGCACCTGCACCCAGCGATCGAACAGCCAGACAGCGCCCACCACGACCCCCGCCACCACCGGCGCCGCGATGAATGTATGCGTAATGCCGCGATGGTGCTTCAGTTCTTCCACTGGTCCGGCAAACCACCAAAGCACGTCCACGTCGGCCGCCTCGGCAGCCAGCACCGCGGCCAGCGTGGCATAGGCCGTCTTGCGATTCAACCCCGCCCGGCCAATACATGCCCCGGTAAGAAAGTGCGTGATGGGCTCCATAGCGTTCTGCAAACCATACTACCCCTGCGGATCGGCCCCCTATAATTCACCCCATGGGCGATCGAGCGAACACCCATTCGGATCCTGCCAAACGCGCAGCGGAACTCCGCGATGCACTGCGCCGCCATGAGCACCTCTATTACGTTCTGGACGCGCCGGAGATCAGCGATACCCAATACGATGCGCTCATCAACGAGCTCAAGCGCATTGAAGATGCGCATCCCGACCTGCTGACCCCGGACTCGCCCACTCAGCGCGTCGGCGGCAAGCCGGCCGATGGCTTCAAGAAAGTGCGTCACTCGCGGCCCATGCTCAGCCTGGATAATGCTTACTCCGCCGAGGAGCTCGCCGACTGGGATCGGCGCGTGCGCGACTTGGCCGGCAACCTGCCTGTGGAGTACACCACCGAGCTGAAGCTGGACGGCCTGAGCGTGGCCCTGCGCTACGAACCGGCGGAGAAGGACGGCGCGCGCCTGACCACCGGCATCACGCGCGGCGACGGACAAATCGGCGAAGACGTCACCACGAATATTCGCACCATTCGCAGCGTGCCGCTTTCCATTTCCGCTGAAACACTCAAGAAAGCCGGCCTCCCGCAGGGATTTGAAGTGCGCGGCGAAGTCGTGATGCCCGAAGCAGCATTTCTGCTCCTCAATGAGGAACGCGAACAGCAGGGCCTGCCCCCCGCGGTAAATCCCCGCAACGCCGCTGCCGGGACGTTGCGCACGCTTGAACCGAGCATTGTCGCCAATCGCCGCCTCGCCTTCTACGCCTACTTCCTGCTTGTCGACGGTGAATACTGGCCACAAGGGCAGGCCGCCACTCTCGATGCCCTCACCACACTCGGCTTCCGCGTCAATCCTCATCGCGGACGGGTCGATTCTGTGGACGACATGATGCGTTTCATCGACGCTGCCGAAGCCAAACGTGCCACGCTCGGCTACGAGATCGATGGCGTGGTCCTGAAGGTTGACTCCCACGCCGCGCAACTGCGCCTGGGCTACACGGGCCGCGCACCTCGCTGGGCCATTGCCTACAAGTTCACAGCCAAGTCAGGCATCACCCAGGTGCGCGCCATCAGCGTGAACGTGGGCCGCACGGGGAAGCTCACGCCGGTCGCCGAACTGACGCCGGTCTTCATCGGCGGCACCACGGTGAGCCGAGCCACCCTGCATAACGCCGACTTCATTGAGCGCCTCGGCCTGCTGGTGGGAGACTGGGTGCGCGTGGAGCGCGGCGGCGACGTGATCCCCAAAGTGGCGGAAGTGATCGAAGACGCCGACCATCCGCGGGGAACGGTGCGCTTCGCTTTTCCGAAAGTGTGTCCCGAATGCCAAAGTGAAGTGGTTCGCGTGGAGGGCGAAGTGGACTACCGCTGCGTCAATGTCGATTGTCCCGCCAAGCTGCGCGAGAGCCTGCTTCACTTTGGCCGGCGCGGCGTGATGAACATCGAAGGCCTGGGCGATGCGGTGGTGCAGCAATTGCTCGATCGCGGGCTGGTGCACAGCGTAGCCGATCTCTACGCGCTCACCGAGGAACAGCTGGCCGCTCTCGACCGCTTTGCGGAAAAATCGGCGCACGCGCTCTTCGAAGAAATCAAGAAATCGAAACAGGCCGGGCTGGCCCGCCTGTTGATGGGCCAGGGCGTTCGCTTTGTCGGCGAACGCACCGCCGAGTTGCTGGCTCAGGAGTTCGGCTCCATGGACGCGCTGGCCGCTGCATCTGCCGAAGAGCTGGAGCGGGTGGAAGA
This sequence comes from Acidobacteriaceae bacterium, assembly GCA_003162495.1. Lineage (GTDB taxonomy): Bacteria > Acidobacteriota > Terriglobia > Terriglobales > Acidobacteriaceae > Telmatobacter. The sequence continues at coordinate 3,167 of PMOF01000317.1, read as the reverse complement.
AGTCGGCCCGCGCATCTCCCAGGCGATTCTGGAGTTTTTCGCGCAGCCCGCGAATCTCGCCCTGATCCAGAGTCTCCGCGATGCCGGCGTGATTATGACCGCGGAGAAGAAGCAGCGCTCATCGCAGCTGAGCGGACTCACCTTTGTGCTGACCGGCACGCTGCCGACGCTCACCCGCGACGAAGCGAAGAAAAAAATCGAAGATGCAGGCGGCAAAACCGCCGGCTCAGTCAGCAAGAAGACGAGTTATGTAGTCGCCGGAGAAGAAGCCGGTTCCAAGCTGGACAAAGCTTTGCAACTCAAGGTTCCGGTCCTTGATGAGGCCGGACTGCTGGCTCTGCTGGCAAGCCCATCGGCTCTGCACTGAGCAAAAGCTACTTCGGGCCGGAATCGGCCCAGCTCCAACCTGCTACTGGGTCGCGAAGTAGCCCTTCTTGGCTCGCACCACGTAGCGCCGGTCGTTGCAATAAAGATAAATGGAACGGAACGAACCGTCGTATTTGAAGTCTGCGGGAGTATAAGTCAAGGCGTACTGGCTGCGCAGCTCTTCTTCAATGTCCTTGAAGCTATTTGACATTTCCTCCACCGAGGGCGGAAAGAAGACCTGGCCTCCAGTTGCCTCGGCCATATCGCTCAACACCTTGTCCCCCTTGCCGCGGCTGGGCGTCCAGTTAGTGCTGATGGCGTAGATAATCGTTTCCGCCCGCTGGCACTCCTTGATGGCTTCATCCGGGTGGACGCGGCTTTGGTTGTCGTCTCCGTCGGAGAGCAGCACCATCGCCTTGCGCACCGGCTCCTGGCCGCGCGAGATGTCGAGCAGCTTGTCACGGCAGGCCGTGTAGACCGCATCGAACAGAGCCGTGCCGCCGCCGGGGCGCAGCCGGTTCACTCCCGTCTCCAGCGCATCGATGTTGTTGGTCCAGTCCTGGGTCACGGTGGGCGTCACGTCGAAACCCATCACAAAAGCGCGATCGCTCTTGGCCTTCAGAATCTGCAGCAGAAACTCGGTGGCCGATTGCTGCTCAAATTGGAAACGGGAGCGAATCGATGTGCTGGCGTCGATCACGATGCCCACACGCAGCGGCAGATTGATCTGCTGGTGAAAAGCGTTCACCCTGGCCGGTGCCTTCTGGTCATCCAGCAGGGCAAAGTCACTCTGCTTCAAGTTGGGGTTGTAGCGCCCGTGCTTGTCGGTGACAGTGAAGATGAGGTTGACCTCGTTCACGCCAAGCCGAATGGTGGGCACGTTCACATCGTTCGCCTCGGCAGCCTGTGCAGGCGCCTGTTGGGAC
>PMOF01000317.1:0-1762 GCA_003162495.1 Acidobacteriaceae bacterium | reverse complement strand
TTGCAACAGCTTTCCTGTCGAGGGGTGCGTAAACTCGAGCTGCGCGGCGTGAAGAAAGTTGCGCCCCAGCCTGAGCTTTTCCGGATCCGCCTTGCGACGCGCAGCCTTGGACGGCGCAGCCTGGGCGGCCACCTGGTCAGTCAACTGGCCCGCGCCGCCGTAGAGCGTATCCCCCACCACCGGATGGCCGATGGACGCCATGTGCACCCGAATCTGGTGCGTGCGGCCCGTCTCGATGCGCACTTTCAGCAGCGTGAACTTGCCGAAGCGCGTCGCGATCCGGCGGATCACCTCGTAATGCGTCACCGCCGAGCGGGCGTTGTCCTGGGGTTTGGCGGTCATGCGGGTGCGCCGCACCGGGTCACGCCCCACGCCGGCGTTGATGGTGCTTTTCTCCCGCTCCACGGCTCCCTGGACTAACGCAAGATAAGTCTTCTTGATGCGGCGACTCGCAAACATCTCGCCAAGGGCAGCATGCGTTCGGTCATTTTTGGCCACCACAATCAGACCGCTGGTGTCCTTGTCGAGCCGGTGCACAATTCCCGGACGCAATTCCCCGCCTGTCGAAGAAAGCTTGTTGAATCGATAGAGCAGCGCGTTCACCAGCGTGCCTCGGCTGCGCGCGTCCTCGCTTTGCCCGGATCCAGCGTGCACCATCATCCCCGCCGGCTTGTTCACCACCGCCAGATCGGCATCCTCAAACACCACATTCAGCGGAATGTCTTCCGGCGTGGCCTTGAGCGGCGCGGGATGCGGCTCGCCGGTCACTGCGATCCGCTCACCGCCGCGCAGCTTGAGTGAGGCTTTTTCCCGCTCGCCGTTCACCAGCACATCGCCCTGCTCCATGAGCAGTTGCACCCGCGAGCGGCTCATGCCCTCCAGTTGCGCCGTCAGAAATTGATCGAGCCGCTGCCCAGCCGCTTCCGCCGGCACATCGACTACGCGTCGTTGCTCATTCCCGATTTCAGCCATGTTCAACCTCGTAGCCAATGCGCGCTTGTTTGCGATCGAGCAGCAGCAGCGCACCCGCCAGCACCAGCGCAATCGCCGCCGCCTGCGGCCCGTCGAGCGCGCCGCCCAGCATTGCGCCGCGGCCCTCCGGATCGCGCCATAACTCGGTCATGTAAACAGTCACTCCGATTCCCAGCAGGCCCGACCCGGCTACATCGCCCTGTTGCCGTCGCGCCGGCAACCACACCAGCAGAAGAACCGACAAAGTGAAAAACGCCAGCGCCGCATAGGCCTGTACGGGATGCAGCGGAACCCCCAGCGGCGTCCCGCTCCAGCGCGCGGTCAGCAGATTCGTGTACGTCACCGACCAACGCACGCCGGTTTCCGTTCCATAACCTGACCCCGCCAGCAGCGCGCCCATTTGCTCGAAGGCCAGCCCCAGGGCCAGAGGCGCGGCCAGCGCGTCTGCTGTCGCACGCGGCGGCAACTGCCGCCAGCACGCGTAGGCTGCCGCGGCTCCCGCGCCCGCCAGCGTGCCCGCAGCCGTCAGCAGCGGGTGATGAATCATCGCCAGGCCCAGCATCCACGAGGGATGTTCGCGCAGGTCGCGCCAGTTGATCAGCACCAGCAGCAACCGCTGACCGGCCAGCGCCGCAAACAATGCGACCACGCAGAGATTCCACACCAGTGCAGGATGCACGCCGGCAATCCGCGCCGTTCGCTGCGCCAGAAACAAGGCCAGCAACATCCCCAGCGCCGCCAGCGCGCCATAGGACGGGATGAGCAATGCTCCGATGTGAAAGAGAACTGG
>PMOF01000277.1:17872-19065 GCA_003162495.1 Acidobacteriaceae bacterium | reverse complement strand
GACGTATTGGTGGCCAGAACGGCGCTCTGGGGCAGGATGCGGTCCAAAGCCTGAAAGATTTCGGCCTTTAATTCGAAGCGCTCCGAGGCTGCCTCGATGGCGAAATCCGTGCAGCTGAGTGCGTCGCGGTCCACGATGGGCGTGATGCGGGCCAGCACGGTGTCGATTTCTGCTTCCGGCAACTTGCCCTTGGCAGCCTCGCGGGCCAGGTTGGCGCGAATCTGGGCGAGGGCGCGGTCAAGGAACCGCTGTTCGATGTCGCACAAGACCACCTGGAAGCCGGAGCGTGCAAAGACATGAGCAATCCCGGAACCCATGGTCCCGGCTCCGATCACGCCGATTGTCCTGATCTCCGCCACCAGCGCACCTCCGCAACGGGAGTGTAGCAGGCTGGCCGGGGCTGGGGCTCTATCTTGCTAGTTGCCGGCCGGGGCAGCCGGAACCAGGCTCAGGTTGTCCGTCAGCGTGAACATTAGCGTTGTGCCTCGTTCCAGCGTGGCCTGCGGATGGCTCGTCAGCAGGTGGACGGTTACCGCGCCGGCTCCGATCACACTACCGGTCAATGCACCGACCGGGCCGCCGATAAACGCTCCCGCCACCAGGCCTGCTCCAGCTCCCGCTCCATACTCAATCCCGTCGTGCCTCAGGCGGGAATCGGGCAGAATGGTGCCTTCGCTATTCACGTGCGTCCGGGAACCGGGGGTTCCGAAAACCGCAGCCTTCAGACCGAAGCGCGAGCCGTCGGCGAGGATCACCGTCTCCGGGCGCAGGCGTAACGAGCCGTGACCGCCGAAATGGCCGCTGGAAACTTCAACCACGCTGCCGTCAATCTCCGCCCCGGCAGGAATCAGCACCTGGCCGCCCTGCATTACGTCTGAAGCAACGCGGGTGCGGAAGGGCTGGCCGATTTCGCTGGAGTTTGTGGAAAGGCGGTCCAGCAACCTGACGCGAAGGGTGGTTCCTTCACCGAGTTCGCCGGGAGGCAGCGCTTGCACTTGAACCACGTCGCCATCTGGATCGGAAGCCGATGCGGCGAAATGGGAGCGTGCCGTCAATTCCGGCTCACCGGGCGCAGAGGGCGCAACCTGGACCATATCATCGTCAGTGCCGGCGACCGAGCTGCGCAGCGGCTCGAATTGCGGAGAGGCCGCATTGGGCGCGGCCGGCTGCATGGCCATCGGCCGCCCCGCCGC
>PMOF01000277.1:11284-17834 GCA_003162495.1 Acidobacteriaceae bacterium | reverse complement strand
TTTGGATCTCCATTCGCGGGGTCTGTTGATCGCGGGCAGAAGTCTGCGTGCCCCTTCAAACCCCGACTGAGCTAAAAAGTTTCTGTCGCCGGCGCGTGTGCCCGCTGATCGTCAACTCCGCCAATTTAAGATTAGCGCGTTGCCGGCGGCAAGTGCGCCCGGCGCCTGGACAGGTGCTTTTTGCAGCACGAATCAGGAAAGGTAACCCGCTACGGCGCTTTCTTCCTGATCGGAACCGGTTGAGGGGGGTGTGATCGCCGCCACGCGGTCCAGCGCCGCCCGGTTTGTTAGAATCCGTAGGTTAGATACGTAATATTTTTTGCTGGACGGAGAGGAAATCCCAGACGTGCAAGGGCTTTTGCATACGATTCAAAGCGCCGCCGGAGAGACTCTTGCCGTGGATCGCCGTCCCAAACTGAATGACCGGCTGCTGCATCGCATCATGAGGACTGATATGACTGAGATCGTTGCCATTCGTGCCCGCGAGGTTCTGGATTCGCGCGGCAATCCAACTGTGGAAGCGGACGTGATTCTGGAAAGCGGCGCATTGGGCCGGGCCATTGTGCCCTCGGGCGCCTCGACCGGCGAACATGAGGCCGTGGAACTGCGAGACGGCGACAAGACCCACTTCATGGGCAAAGGCGTGCTGCAGGCGGTTGAGAATGTCGAGACCGTGATTGCGCCGGAGTTGGAAGGCCTGGATGCGGCCAATCAGCGCCTGATTGACCAGACCATGATCGCTCTGGATGGTACGCCGAACAAAAGCAAACTGGGCGCCAATGCCATTCTCGCTGTCTCCATGGCCGCCACGCGCGCCGTGGCCCAGACGCTGGAGATTCCTCTCTACCGGTACCTGGGCGGCATCAACGCCAGCATTCTGCCCACGCCGATGTTGAATGTGCTGAACGGCGGAGCCCATGCCGACAGCAATGTGGACTTTCAGGAATTCATGATCATGCCGGTAGGCGCGGAGCGCTTCTCCGATGCGCTGCGCTGGGCCACAGAGACCTTTCACACTCTCAAGGGCGTACTCAAGAAGAAGGGTTACAGCACCGCGGTGGGTGACGAGGGCGGCTTTGCGCCATCGCTCAAATCCAATTCTGAAGCCATCGAACTGATCCTCGAAGCCATCGAGCTGGCGGGTTACAAGCCCGGCGAGCAGATCGCCATCGCGCTTGATCCTGCGTCCAGCGAGTTCTATGACAAGGAAAAGAAAAAGTATGTCTTCAAGAAGAGCGACAAGCGCGAGCTGTCGAGCGATGAGATGGTCAGCTTCTATGAAGACTGGATTCGCCAGTATCCCATCGTCTCTCTCGAAGACGGCCTGGCCGAGGACGACTGGGCGGGCTGGAGAATTCTGACCGACAAGCTGGGCGGCCGCATTCAGTTGGTGGGCGACGACATTTTTGTCACCAATGTGAAGCGGCTGCAGCGCGGCATTGACGAAGGCGTAGGCAATTCAATCCTCATCAAAGTCAACCAGATCGGCACCGTGACAGAAACGCTGGATGCCATCGACCTCGGCCGCCGTTACGGCTACACCTCCGTCATCTCCCACCGTTCCGGGGAAACGGAAGACACATTCATCGCCGACCTGGCCGTGGCCACCGGCGCAGGCCAGATCAAAACCGGCTCGGTGAGCCGCACCGACCGCATCGCCAAATATAACCAGTTACTGCGCATTGAAGAGGAACTTGCGTCCGGCGCAGTCTATCTTGGGCTGGAGAGCCTCAACTACAACGACTAAGTACCTGCGGTGGGGCGGACGCTCGCTCGGAATTCAAAGGGAGGGGCCTTAATCTCCTCCCTATGATCCTGCCGGAATGAATGATTCGCCAACCGTTTTATTCCTTTTATGGTATAGTCAAATGGTGCATGGACCGGAGAAGCCGCTCATTTGGATCGGAAGCGCAAAGAAAGATCTGATTGCTCTGCCTGTTCCAGTGCGAAAGTTCTTTGGTCACGCCCTGCACTTCGCGCAGGTCGGCGAGCAACACGAATCGGCTAAAGTGTTGAAAGGCTTCGGAAGTGCAGGCGTCCTGGAGCTGGTTGAAGACGAAGCGGGTGGGACATATCGCTCTGTTTACACCGTCAGGTTTGCAGAAGCTGTTTTCGTGCTGCACTGTTTCCAAAAGAAAAGCAAGCGTGGAATCGCAACGCCCAAGAAGGAATTGGACATCATTCGCACACGGCTCAGAGCGGCTGAAACGGTTGCAAAGGAGATTAGAAATGCCCAGGCGCGCAGTCAAGAACATTGAGTTCGAATTCAGTTCCGGAAACGTCTTCCGTGATCTCGAGCTCCCCGATTCCGAGGAACTGAAGATCAAGTCGGGGCTTGCAATTGAAATTACGCGGGCAATGCGGCGTCGGGGCCTGACGCAGCAGGAAGCAGCGCGTCAAATGGGCATTTCACAGGGTAAGGTTTCGGGGCTTACGCGCGGCGATTTTTCCAACCTTTCGGAAGCCAAGCTCATGAGGTGTGTAAATCGCCTCGGGTATGACATCGAAATCAAGCTTAGTCCAACTCGCAAGAGTGTTGGGCGACGCGTCCTTGCGATTGCCTGAGTACCTTTGCATCGACCGGGCGTCCAGCAGCCCGGCGCGCGGTGGCAAGTAGATATTCCACTCCTGCAGGTTATCCTGAGTTCACAACTTCGATCCTCCCGAGGTATTTTCTCTGTGCCCAAGCATCCTCTGGTTCTGACCATCCTTGACGGATGGGGCTACCGCGCTGAAACCGCCAACAACGCCATTGCGCTGGCCCGCAAACCCACCTACGACAAGCTGCTGCGCGAGTATCCCAACACGCTCATCCGGGCGTCGGAACATTTTGTCGGCCTGCCCGACGGGCAGATGGGCAACAGCGAAGTGGGCCATTTGAACATCGGCGCCGGACGCATTGTGCAGATGGACATCACACGCATCGACGCACTGATCGCGTCGGGCGAGTTCCAGAAAAATCCGTCCATCGTGCGCGCCATGCAGCGGGCGCGCGAGGGCGGGCGGCAACTGCATCTGTTCGGACTGGTCTCAGACGGCGGCGTGCACTCTCACCAGGAGCATCTTTATGCTCTGCTGCGTACCGCGCGCACATTCGGGCTGGAGCGAGTGTTTGTGCATGCCTTCATGGACGGTCGCGACACCGGGCCTACGTCCGGCGCGGGCTTCATCGCGCAACTCGAAAAGAAGATGCGCGAATACGGCGTGGGTAAGATCGCGTCGATCAATGGCCGCTACTATGCCATGGATCGGGACAAGCGCTGGGAGCGTGAACGCAAGGCATTCGACGCCATGGTCACCGGCAAGGCCGAAGGCGGCGCGTACGCGAATCCCGTGGCGCGTATCAAGGAAAATTACAACAACGGCATCACCGATGAATTCCTGATTCCGTTTGTGGTCGTGGATGCAGCGGGCAAACCGGTGGGGCAGATTCGCGACGAGGACGTCTGCCTTAATTTCAACTTCCGCGCCGATCGCGCGCGGCAGATCACCCGCGTGCTGGCACGAGAAAGCGGCCTCAATCAGCACGGCGGCCGCGACCTGGACGGATGGGAAGCGCTCGACCTGGAGATTCCTCGCACGGAAACGCCGAAGAATCTTCTCTACATCTGCATGACGCAGTACGACAAGAAATTCGATCTGCCGCTGGTCACGCCGCCGGAGTCGCTGGATAACATTCTGGCCAACGTGCTGGCTGCACATCAACTGCGCAACCTGCGCGTGGCGGAGACGGAAAAGTTTGCGCATGTGACTTATTTTTTCAACGGCGGCATCGAAGTGCCCTTCCCCGGCGAGGAGCGCGAACTGATTCCCTCGCTGAAGGTGGCCACCTATGACCTTGCCCCGGAGATGCGTGCCGAGGGCATTGGCGACGCCATCATCAAAGCGGTCAACGACACGGCCTTCGATTTGATTGTCGCCAACTTCGCCAACGCCGACATGGTGGGCCATTCAGGGCAACTGGCGCCGACCATCAGAGCTTGCGAGGTTGTGGATGCGCAGCTGGGCCGCATCTACAAAGCCATCAAGGAGCGGAACGGAAGTTGGCTGATTACCGCCGACCACGGCAATGCGGAAACCATGGTGGACCCGGTGACCGGCGGCCCGCACACCGCACACACCACCAACCCGGTGCCCATGATTTATGTGGCCGAGGATGCGGCCCACTATCGCTTGCGCAATGACGGGTCGCTACGCGACATCTCGCCCACGCTGCTGAACGTGCTGGCGCTTGGCTTGCCGAAAGAGATGACCGGGGGCGACTTGCGGGTGCCGGTTGCCAAGTAATTCAGGACAAGCTCAAACAGAAAACGCGAGGCTAATACGGCTTCGCCTTTTTCATCATTCACAAGGCAAGCCCTGTTACAAATAGTTGGCGGGGAGCATTTGTTCGTGAAGCACGCGCACAACCAGCACGCCTTCCGATTCGGGAAGGTAGAACACCACGTGGCTGCCGATTTCGAATCTGTGCAAACCTTCGTGGACAGAATCTAAACGTCGACCGATGGAAGGGTTCGCCGCCAGGAGATCGAAGCATGCCTCCATTTTGGCGAGGTACTTATGCGTCTGTCGCCATCCCCACGTGGCCGTCGTATATGACGCGATCTGATCGAGATCGTTCTCGGCTTCACCCGATATGCGAGCATGTGACAAAAATCAATCCTCCCGTGGAGGCAAGCCGTGCTTCTTTCGAAGGCGAGAGAAAACTCCAGTTTTCGCAACTCCGCTGGCAATTCCCCGGTCGATAGCCAGCCGCAATGCGGCCATTTTTTCGTCGTTCTCCCGTTCGTCTCTCTCCAGCAACCGCAGCGCAGCGCGCATCACTTCACTGGCATTGGAGTAAAGTCCGGCTTCAACCTTGACGGCGACGAAACGGTCCAGTTCGGGGGTCAAGTTCACATTGCGGGTAGGCATCGAAAACCTCTGCTCGATTATAAGAGAATTGGCCAACTTTGCCAAAAGGCTAACTGAGATTCACACCCGCTTCAAGGAAGCGATGAATTGACGGCTCGAAGAAGGCCGTATTTCATTCTGGGTTCACCCGGATGACTGTTTGATCGTGGATCCGTGGCATGAGGGTGCTCGCACCTATTGCAACCGCTAAAGCAAGAAAGCCTCCCCGTTAAGGAAGGCTCTTGGGTTGCTGGTGGATACCAGGCCTTACCGCGGCCTGAGAGACTTGATGGCCGCAGGCAGGCGCTCTTCAATGAGTCGTGCGCGTTCCGCGGCGATGCCGCCCAGATAGGACGGGACCGGCGTGGTGGTGCATACGAGCAGCAGCCCGATTGCAGAGAAGCAGACGCCCGCAACGGCCGCCGACACCAGCATCTGGTACATCGAAGAGATATCCAGGCCGAGAAGGTTGAAGGCCACGTGTTCCAGCGGCTTGACGTGGATGAGCACTGCCAGCGCGAAGAGAAAGAAGAAGCATGCCAGCGACGTGAGCACAGCCAGCGACACATCCAGGCTGCGGTGGAATTTCTGCCGCGCGCGACAGTGGTCGCACTCGGAAAAATGATGCTCGTAGTCCCTGCGCATCTCGGGGGAGATTCCTGAAATGTCATATCGCCAGCTTGCCAGGATGGCGCCTACGACTCTGTCAGTGCATCGGGTTCTTGCCATAGTTGATTCGTCTCACTTTGAAAAGGATGGGTTCAACCGCTATGGTTCTGCGCAGCCCACTTGGCTAACGAAAGGCTCTTACTCTGGGATGTTCCACCGGCCGTTTGGATTCGGTGGCGCTCCCTCTGCTCTGCCTCGCCAGGGCAATGCCCATGGATTTCGATTGCCAATCTACCTGTTACAGAGTGATACCGTTCCTCTGCAATTATATCTCACTTTAATGAAAAATAAATGGCAGAAAGGTGCACGTTTTGATCTAAAAATCAATCGCGGAAAGGTGCTCGTGCTGCCCTGCAAGCAACAGCTTATTGGCCAGAAGGCTGGCCCGTCCGTTAAGGGCGCGCTCGGCGGTCACCCGGGCCAGCTCGGGAAGATTATTGCTTTCAGATAGATGCGCCAGGATCACGTAGGCGGCCTGGCCGTCGTACTGGTTTTCAAGAAAATCCGCCGCCGCCTCGTTGGACAAATGGCCAACTCTCGAAAGCACTCGCTGTTTGACCGACCAGGGGTAGGGACCGTCGCGCAGCATCTCCAAGTCGTGATTGGACTCCAGCAGCAGCAGGTCAAGGCCCTTGAGCTGCGCCTTGACGTTGGGCGGAATGTAGCCGAGGTCGGTGGCAATGGCCATGCGGACCCCTTCCGACCGGAACACAAAGCCCACCGGGTCGGCCGCGTCGTGAGGAATGGTGAAAGGGCTCACGGCAATGTCGCCTATCTCGAAAGGCTGGCCGGCCTGGAAGTACTCGACGGACGGGAGCCAGGCTGGGTCTTTGGGAAGTCCGGTTGAGTCTTTATGAAGCCCGGTCGGATCTTTGGGCAGCCCGGCCGGATCTATTTGTGCCACTTGAGTCGCAGACGCAGAATCGGCGGCCTGCGCCCGCGTACCTTCGCCGGCAGCTTGCGAAGCTCCATCGGGAACCGAATAGGA